>CAJUQU010000029.1 GCA_910588595.1 uncultured Lachnospiraceae bacterium
AGAGATCAGGAAACAGTCTATTTGTATTGATCAGGATATTGGAGATATTTTGAAACAGCTTACAGCAAACACTCTTTCGATCAGATAAAAGTTCACAGGCAGGCAGATTGAAAAAAACGGTCATGCCTGAGGGCGCGGCCGCATATCACTTTATCGTTTCTGATACACTAATTCTACTATGCCATTACTGCTTTTTGATGAAATGAAACGCAAATCTATTGTTTTGTCTATCACGTCAAAGAGGCGGATCCCATTCCCTAAAATCGTCGGAATGATGGAAATAGAATATATATCGATCAGATTGTTTTGCATCAGCTGATGAACTATGTCAGCCCCGCCGCATACCCAAATATCCTTGCCGTCCTTTTGTTTCAATCCATTGACAAGGGTGCATGGATCTTCTGAAACAAAGGTTACATTGCTGTCCTGCGCACAATCCCTGTGTGTGATCACATAGCTTTGCAGGCTGTCATATACCCATTGTCCGGGAGATAACTCCTCCACGATCTGACGATAAGTCGTCCAGCCCATGATCACCGTATCAACGGTTTTTACAAAATCCGTGTAACTGTCATCACTTTCGACGTCATTGTCCTGTCCCGCCAGCCAGTCAACCTTGCCGTCTATATCCGCGATATACCCGTCAAGGCTCATGGCAATAAATAAAACGATCTTCCGCATTTTTCATCTCCTGAATCCATTACGCTCCTGTCGGCAGGCAGAACTGCCCGCCTCATAAAGCCCGCCCCGAAGTCTCTTTGCACCTGATGTCGCGAAAAATCAGCCGCAACAGCAAGGGCAGGAGAGCTTCCGGGAAGCTGTAAAATACTTAAAATACTATTGATGGATCGCGTTGCGCGTCCTATGGATAAAACCCCGCACCTTCGTGCGCTGCAAAAAGATATCGTAGCTCTTGATGATCAATACCGGGCACTTTGCCTGCTCCATGATCCTGTCCGTGCGGAATCCGGTCACAACCTCCTGGATCCCCCAGTCGAGAGAAGCCCCCATGATGATCAGGTCGTACTGGTCAGAGAACTCCACGACCTTCTCGATCAGATCACCGCTGCAGACCATGATCTGCACCGGCTGGTCAAACTTCGCAGCCGATCGGTCGAGATACGCTCTCGTGCTCTCGACGTCCTCCTCGTGGTCCACCACATTCAGGAGCGTGATCTTCGCCCCATATCCGTTCGCAATACGGTTGACCACCTTCGCCGTCATCTTGGAATATTTCCCGCCCCCATACGGAAACAAAATATTCCTGAACTCCCTGCTCTGGCCATTCATGCGCAGGATACCGACATCGGCAGGCGCTTCCTGCAGCATCTGGTATGTAATGTTGCCGTGCATGTATTTCACCAGTCCCGAACCGTGCCAGCCCATGATCACCAGCGGATTTTTCTCTTTCTTCACCACGGACATGATCGCGTGAAAGGCATTGGTCGAATTGATCAGCACCGGGCGCATACACGGATCCGACTCGTACTCCTTGAGCATCTGGACAACGCTGTCCTGCACGCCCATGGACTGCATCATCGTATCGTAATCCGCGATCGTGAGCAGGTTATCCGGAAAGACATTGACCTTCACCGGAACGACCGTCGTGCTCTCCTCCGCCATGGCGATCTTCCTGCCAAAGTTGAGCAGCCCCTCCGCCGTATACGGATTGGACACCGGAATGATGATCTCGTTTTTCCTGTTTTCCTTTTTCTGCTCCCTGATCTCTGGCACATCGACGATCGATATTCCTTTGGAAGCGTATTTCAGCTTTGGCATGATCAGATAATAGTACACAATGCCAGCGCCGATCACCGAGACCGCTATGATCAGTGCCGGGCGGTCTGATATGGCGAGATTGACAATCAGAAACAGGTTCAGACCGATGCCAAGCAGCGGTGTGAGCGGGAAAAGCGGCACCCGGAATTTCCGCTCAAGCTCCGGCATTTTCCTCCGGAAAATGATCAGCGCCACATTGACGAGACTGTACCCTGTCAATGAGAAGATACTGGTCACTGTCGAGATGTGCTCCAGATCCCTGATCGTCACTGCGATAAACACGATGACCGAGGAGATGACGATCGAAAAGACCGGCGTCTTCGTCGTCCTGTTGATCGCCTTGAACAGACTTGGCAGCCGCTGATCCCGCGCCATCGCAAAAGAAGTCCTCGAGGACGCCATGACCGCCGTGTTGATCGAGGAGAGCGTAGCGAGGATCCCCGCAAAGGCAAAGAGATAACCGCCAATTGTCCCTCCGATATGTACCGCCGTGTCGATCATCGGCGTGCTCGTGACCGCCGGCACCAGCTCCTGCCATGGAATGATCCCGCAGCCTATGAAAAACACCGACGTCTTGATCACGATAACCGCCGCGATCGAGATCAGGATCGCCTTCGGGATCGTCCTCTCCGGGTCGATGACCTCCTCGCTCGCCGTCGTGATCAGCCCATATCCGATGTAAGTCATATACAGAAAGCCCATCGCGTTGAACACACCCGACATTCCCTGCGGCGTGTACGGCGTCTGGTTCTCCATATCGATATGAAAAACTCCGACAATAACATACAGTGCAAGCAGCGCGATCAGGAGCGTCGTGATCACATTCTGCAGCGTCCCGGAACTTTTCGTCCCCTTGATATTCGTGAACATGACATAGACCACGAGCAGATAAGCCGCCGCCATCTGCGGAATAAACGGAAAGATATAGTTGATAAAATTGCCAAAACCAAGCGCAAACAGACCGCACGACATCGCATATCCAAGCCAGAATCCCCAGCCGCAGATAAAGCCCACGATATTGTTTCCGGTCGCCTCCTTCACATAGACGTAGCCGCCGCCCGCCTTCGGTATGACCGTCACCAGCTCCGCAAAAGATAATCCCGTGAACACCGCCGCGATGCCCGCCAGAAAGATCGCCAGCGACGCGCCCGGTCCCGCCGCCGCATAGCTCGTGCCCGCCAGCACAAAGATCGCCGAACCGATCATCGTCCCGATACTGATCATCAGCGCGGAGTACATTCCCAGAGTTCTGTCTAATTTCTGCTTCATAGTAAGCCCCCTTTGTGGAATACATTTTAACGCTTTCGCGCTTTGATGTCAACTTGTTCACTGTTGCTGCAGCTTCTCCGACTTCCGCTTCAAAGCGCGTTCATCCTCTTCGGATCCGCTTCGTACCGCCTCCTATAGTACTCCATCGTCCGATACGCCAGGATATCCTTCATATGCTGCCGCAGCGCCTCATTCTTGATGCAGTCCTTCAAGTCTGATCTGAGAGCGAGCGCACAGCCGTCTTTGTCAACAAAGAATCCCTTGCCTGATTGTTTCAAAAATTTGACCGGCATTGTCTTTGCTTTGTTCAAATGCTTTCTGTCTGACATATTCTTGTACTCCTCATACGATATGCCGGAGGCAAAATCCTTCCAGTTTGTCCCGGTGTCAAAAAATTCCTTCCAACTCTCTAACATTTCCTCATCCGTCACTTCCAGCCGTATGCTGCCATGATTGTAAAAGCTGTATAAAATCGGCATCTTATACACTTTCTGCATATCTGTTGTCTCTATGACAGATATAAATTCCCTGCCGATCCCGGCATACAAAATTTCTTCTGTCTCAGACAGTTCATGCAGATCATACAAAAAATCCAAGTATCTGCGAAACGGATTCTCCTTGGCATGTCTCATACAATACTGGTATATATCATCTTCCATATACGTAAACAGCTCCATTCGAGTAGGAACCCTTCCATCCAGCAATTCTTTTACGCGATAATATTCCTGGCAGATCCGCTCTCTCACAGACAGTGACCTTTTATCCAATTCCCTGAACAGATCTATCAGCTTCATATCAAAATCCACAATACAGTCATCAGGATATTCTATGTCATTGTAGTCACCCGCATTCTTTGCAGAAAATGATCTTTCACCGGAAAGCAGAAGCGGCGATTTTCCTGCTTTCTCGTAGTTTCCGATAAAATCCAGAACGTTGAGATACTCCTTGCCCTTGTATGTGCGCAGCCCGCGTCCCAGCTGCTGCAAAAATACGATCGGAGACTCCGTCGGTCTAAGAAACATAACCATATCGAGCGATGCAATATCCAACCCTTCATTGAACATGTCAACAGAAAAGATCACTCTGATCTCCTGGCTTTTCAGCCGCTCTATCGCAACATCCCTTTCCTCCGCGTATTCGCCGTCAGCATTGCTGTACACCGCCGCAGAAGGAATCCCTCTCCTGCAAAATTCCTCTGCCATCTGACTTGCGTGCTGTCTCGAGCAGCAGAAACCTAGCGCACGCCTTGAACGGTATTTCGTGTAGTATTTATAGATCAATTCATACCGTTTCTCATTATCTGCGTAAATCTGCGTCAGTTCCCGCTCATCATAGCGCCCCTTTATCAGGCGCAAACCGGAATAATCCGTCGCGTCATAGATACCATAATAGTGAAACGGCACCAGCATTCCCTTGTTGATCGCTTCCTTTAATGAAATCTCATACGGCACGTTGTAATCGCATAGCTCGTAGATATTTTTACCGTCCATACGCTCCGGCGTTGCCGTGAGCCCCAGCATAAACTGCGGCTTGAAATAGTCCGCGATCTTTCTGTACTGCTCATTGACCGCATGGTGAAATTCATCGATCACAACATAGTCAAAATAATCTGCCCTGAAATATGTATCATTTAAATATTCCGTCCTTCCCAGTGTCGCTACAGAAGCAAATATGACCGATCTGTCCGTGTCTTTCTGTTTTCCGTAGAAAAAACCGTAATCATCGGAACAGCGCACATTCTGAAAAGCGACAGCTGCCTGTTTCAATATTTCTTCCCTGTGCGCCACAAACAATACCCTTTTATACTTTGCGGAATCAAATGCCGCAAGATACGTCTTCCCGATACCCGTGGCAGCCTGGACAAGTCCTTTTAATGCCCCGTCTGCCCTGCTGTCCTCCAATGCATACAGTGCCTCTATCTGCGCACCTCTTGGCTGGAACAACGCTTCTGCTTTGTTATCCTCGTCCTCCTCGTTTTTATCATATCTGTCCAAGTCCTTTGCAAGAGCCGGCTTATGCCAGTTTTTGGAATATCTGTATAATTCCTCGTCATCGATCACAATCGAATGATGCAAAAACAGGTCTTCAAATGTCCTGTAAAACAACAAAAAATTTCCGTTGTCTGCCACGCTGTCAAAGCGGTAATTCCATTCAATCCCTGACGTCAACGCGCTTCTTGAAATATTTGAGGATCCAATATAGATCTCACTCGTTCTCTCATAATGAAAAATATAAGACTTTGGGTGGAACGACCGTCCCTTATCATTATAAAATCTCAGATCTACCCGATTCCCCAACTCCTTCTTGAGCAGGCACAGCGCTGACGGCTGTGTGATCCCGAGATAGTTTCCCGTAAGAAGCCTTATCTGAACGCCTCTGTCCAGCGCCGCTTTCAGATCGTTCAAGATCATCCTGACACCCGATTCCATCAGAAAAGAGACGATGATATCAACCCGCCTTGCTTTCTTTAAACTCATTTTCAACTGATAATACAGAAAACGACTGCGATCCCTATCACCTGTCATCACAGCCGTTGACTCGATGACAGTGTTGTCTAACTGTATCTGCTCTATTTCTTTTATTCCTTCTATTTCTTCTTTCTGCGCAAACTGAATGTTGCTGTTTTCCGCAAAATCAAACTGTGCCATTTCTCATCACCCCGCATCGGTCGTACATCAGATGGGATCCGCAGTCTCTCTGTCATGAAAAATAAAAGCTTTCTTCCTGGCAGAGAGTTTGTTCTCCATACCTGTTTTCTACTATACTATATCACGAATTACCATATCTGGATAGTATCACCAAAAACTTTTAAAAGTATCGTCAGTTTCGTTCCTTCCACGCCACAGGCTGATATCCCAACATAGACCGCATTCCATTTCTGACTGCAAATGTCCTGATCACCTGCAGACTCGTGTCAGACAGCACTCATAATCAAAATCAGACCCCAGGAGATGTGACTCCCCCCAAGGTCTGACTCAAAATAGATATACTTTTTAATTTCTACTGATCCACACTCCCCTGCACTTCACAACGAAAATGCACGTCAGCGAATTTTTCTTACTCCATTTTCGGAAGAGTGTTTCCGCTACATACAGCTTGGCACACGATGCATTAAATTATTGCATTTGTACGCACTTTACAGCGTTGTATTAATTTCGAAGTAACAGATGCCTGAATTTTGTGTCAGGACAAGGCGGAAAAAGGAGGCGTAACGGTAACTACGTTGACTGACGACAACATAAGGATTATACCAGTCCTTTGTAATGGCGCAAAAGTCAGGTACATATTACTCGAATATTAATTCAATGCTGTACTAGATTTTATTAGGTTTCCATGGAGGAGGGCACAACAATGTCGTCTTTCCAATATCGGGTAATACATCATAAATAGAACATCGCATTTGTTCTTCAAAATATTCTTTGTTTTTAAAAGTAATATCCCAGCCTTTTATGTAGTTTTCCATAATTCCATATCTGCGGGTTACATCCACAAAACGTTTTTCCAAAATCACAAATCCGTAATCCGTTGCCAAGGCATCACAGATCTGAATCAGTCTATCATAATCATCCGCTTGACAATTGATAATATAATCTTTTATAGTCCTTTCTTCCTCCGTCTGCGGATTATAATCAAACTCATCTTTCATCAGAGGATAAGAATGTGTCATACACACTCTCGCAACTTCATCCCATCCCCTGTCCATAGCATACTTGTACCCCTCGTATACATGTTTGGGAATATTTACAATTCCAACCCTGCGCCCAATATCATGAAGCATTCCAACTATGTACGCCTTGTCACCGTCCATCCCCGACACTTTCTGTGCGATATTTCTAGCTGCAATTCCTACATTTACAGAGTGTTCGATCCAAGGCCCAGGATTTAATTGTCCTGCAATTTTTAATTCGTTTTTCGCTTCTTCTATTGTTGGCAGCATATAACCACTTCCTCCGAAAATTCATTTCCGTTCACAAAACCCGTTTGTCAGTCACACAATACACATTTATAGGCTTGTTTTCAGTGGGTGCACAATTCCGAAAAGGGCGTTTTCTTAATACAGCTTCGCCCCAGCCGGTATATGGTCATCCACCATCAGCAGATGGAGCCTCTCCTGCCCTTCCTCCGCGTGCACTGCACTGATGAGCATACCGCAGGAGTCGATGCCCATCATGGGGCGCGGCGGCAGGTTGGTGATGGCTATGCAGGTCTTGCCGACCAGTTCATCCGGCTCGTAGTACTCGTGAATGCCGCTCAAAATCGTCCTGTCCTCGCCGGTGCCATCGTCCAATGTAAATTTCAGGAGCTTCTTGGACTTAGGAACTGCCTCGCACGCAAGAACCTTTACGGCTCTGTAATCCGACTTGCTGAACGTCTCAAAATCCACAAAATCCTGAAACAGCGGCTCTATCTCCACCTTGGAAAAGTCGATCGGTTCAGATGTCTTCGGTGCTGCGGCTGCAGCCTGCGGCGCCTTTGTTTTAGTGTCATTGAGCGATTTGAGCGTCGGGAACGCGAGCACGTCCCTGATCGAAGGAGAGTTCGTCATCATCATGGCCATGCGATCGATGCCAAAGCCGATGCCTCCCGTGGGCGGCATGCCGATGCTGAGTGCGTTCAGGAAATCCTCGTCCGTGTGGTTCGCCTCGTCGTCGCCCGCTGCCAGCAGCTCCTCCTGCGCCGCGAAGCGCGCGCGCTGGTCGATCGGGTCGTTGAGCTCGGAGTAGGCGTTTGCCATCTCCCAGCCGTTCATGAAGAACTCGAAACGCTCCACATACTCGGGATTGTCCGGCTTTTTCTTGGTGAGCGGAGAAATCTCGATCGGGTGATCCATGACGAATGTCGGCTGGATCAGATGCTCCTCCACAAACTCCTCGAAGAATAAGTTCAGGATATCGCCCTTCCTGTGACGCTCCTCAAACTCCACATGCTTTTCCCTGGCGATCGCCCTTGCTTCCTCCAGGGTATGAATCTCATTAAAATCAACGCCGGAATACTTCTGAACGGCATCCACCATCGTGATGCGCTCAAACGGCTTTGACAGATCCATCCGATGCTCGCCGTATGTGAGGATCTCCGATCCCGTGACTTCCTTTGCCACATAGCGGTAAAGATTCTCTGTCAGATCCATCATGCCGTGATAGTCTGTGTATGCCTGATACAGCTCCATCAGTGTAAACTCGGGATTGTGCCTCGTGTCAAGCCCCTCGTTGCGGAACACGCGCCCGATCTCGTAGACGCGCTCCATGCCGCCCACGATCAGTCTCTTTAAGTACAGCTCCAGTGAGATGCGGAGTCTTAAGTCCTCGTCAAGCGCATTGAAATGCGTCTCGAACGGCCGCGCCGCCGCGCCGCCTGCGTTTGACACGAGCATCGGCGTCTCCACCTCCATAAAGCCCTGATCATCGAGATAGCGGCGGATGCTCGAAAGCACTTTGGAGCGCTTCACGAAAGTATCCTTCACCTCCGCGTTCATGATCAGATCCACATAGCGCTGGCGGTAGCGCGTGTCGGTGTCCGTCAGACCGTGGAATTTCTCTGGCAGGATCTGCAGGCTCTTTGATAAAAGCGTCACCGACGCAGCGTGAATGGACATCTCGCCTGTCTTTGTCCTGAACACCTCGCCGCTGATGCCGAGGATATCACCCACATCATACTTCTTAAAATCAGCATAGGCATCCTCCCCGATGCTGTCCCTTGCGACATAGCACTGGATGCTCCCCTTGAGATCCTGTATGTTGCAGAATGACGCCTTTCCCATGAGGCGCTTGAACATCATGCGGCCCGCGATCGTCACGCTCTTTCCCTCCAGCGCGTCAAAGTTGTCCTTCACGTCCTGGCTGTGATGCGTTACGTCATATTTGGTGATCTGAAAGGGATCCTTTCCCGCTTCCTGCAGTGCGGCAAGCTTTTCCCTGCGCACCTTTAGAAGCTGGTTGACATCCTGCTGCTGACTGTTCTGATTCTTTTGGTTGTTCTGACTATTATTCTCCTGTGACACAGATATTTCTCCTCTCCTCATCTATTGACACCGCATGGCATTTCTTAACAATCCCCTGGAAGTTCCCCGTCGATGCCCTCTGGCGCCATCTCTTCATGCCCTACTCCGGCTTGTAAATATCCAGTATCGTGTACTCGATGACACCCGCCGGCGCCTCCACCGTGACCACATCACCCCTCTGGGCGCCGATCAGCGCCTTTCCGAGCGGCGACTCGTTGGAGATCTTTCCTTTCAGGCTGTTTGCCTCTGTCGCGCCCACGATCTTGAACTCCATCTCATCGTCAAACTCATTGTCCTTCACTTTGACTGCGAGCCCGAAACTCACCCTGTCGAGATCGTTTCCGTCCTCGTCCATATCGCCGACTTCCACATTTTTCAGGATCTTCTCGAGCTCCTCGATGCGCGCCTCGATGTCGCGCTGCTCGTCCTTCGCCGCATCGTACTCTGCGTTCTCCGAGAGGTCGCCCTGCTCCCTTGCTTCCTTGATCTTCTGCGCTACCTCTTTTCGTTTGACGACCTTGAGTTCATGCAGCTCATCCTCATATTTTTTCAGACCCTCGCGTGTTAATAAGTTCTTCTTTGCTTCCATGTGATTACTCCCTTTCACTCCTGCTATTATTTATGCGCACGCACCCGGAGAAAGATTGTCAGCAGAAGCCGACGGGTGACGGCGCTCAGATCATCCTGATATTTCCTTTACATTCAGCCCATTATAGCGTTTTTTAACTGTCATGTCAAGATATTGAGAACGAATCTCAACCCTGCCCGGCAAAACCTCAAAACCGCCGATTTCCAGATTTTCAAAGTCCTCTGGCTGTCCTGATCCGGTTATTACATCTCCCCATCAGACACCCCGTTTTCCAGAAATATTTTCTGAACGCTTCTGACAAGCTCGTCAAATGTCTCCATCTCATTCACCATCCTGCGCAGCTTTGCCGAGTGCGGGTAGCCTGCCGTGTACCATGCCACATGCTTTCGCATCTCGCGCACTGCGACGTACTCCCCTTTGCAGGCGCGCAGCAGACCGGCGTGTCTCAGGATCGTGTCACAGACCTCCTCACCGGTCGGGCGTTTCGGTATGACGCCTGTGTCGAGATAACTGTTGATCTCGCGGAATATCCACGGGTTGCCGCGGCTTGCCCTGCCCACCATGATGCCGTCGCATCCTGTCTGCTCGAGAAGTCTTGCCGCCGACAGCGCGTCGGTCACGTCGCCGTTTCCGATGACCGGAATGCGCACCGCCTGCTTCACCTGCCGTATGATATCCCAGTCCGCCTTTCCGGAATAGTACTGTTCCCTCGTCCGTCCATGCACTGCGACTGCCGCCGCGCCGTTTGCCTCGGCGATCTTGGCGATCTCCACGGCATTGACGCAATTGTCGTCAAATCCTTTCCTGATCTTTACGGTCACGGGCTTCCTGACTGCGCGGGAAACTGCATAGATGATCTCCCCCGCAAGTCTGGGATCCCGCATCAGCGCACTTCCCTCACGGTTGTTGACCACCTTGGGCACCGGGCAGCCCATATTGATATCGAGTATGGCAAACGGGCGCTCCTCGATGCGCGCTGCCGTCTCTGCCATGATATCCGGCTCCGAGCCAAAGAGCTGCAGCGACACCGGCGTCTCCTCCGGGTGGATCTCCATCAGCGCCTCTGTATTTTTGTTGTTGAAATGCACCGCCTTGGCACTGATCATCTCCATGCACAGAAGCCCTGCTCCCTGCTCCCTGCAGATCAGTCGAAATGGCAGGTCTGTAACCCCTGCCATCGGTGCGAGCATAACGTTATTGTCCAGGACGACATCCCCGATCCTGAGCTGTCTGCCAGCCGTATTATCTGTTGTTCTTTTCATAGATGATCCTGAGTCCCTCCAGCGTCAGTGCACTGTTGTATTCCTGTATCACGTCCGTCTCCTCGGCGATGATGCGCCCAAGTCCCCCTGTCGCTACCACCTTGAGATCATCGTAACCCGTCTCTTTTTTCACGCGGTTTACGATGTACTCCGTCTGCCCGATCTGACCGTACACGAGTCCCGCCTGCATGCTCGAGATCGTCTCCTGCGCCAGAATGGAGGCGGGCTTTTTGATCTCGATCTCGGGGAGTTTTGCCGCGTCCTCCCAGAGCGCCTTCGCCGAGATCCGGATGCCCGGCGCCGTGATGCCCGCACAGAAACATCCTTTCTCATCCACAAGATCGTAGGTTGTCGCCGTGCCAAAATCTAAGACGAGCACCGGTCCCCCGTATAATTCATATGCGGCAACTGCGTCCACAATGCGGTCCGGACCGATTTCTTTCGGATTTTCTGTCACGATCCTGATCCCGGTCCTGATGCCGACCCCCACGATCATGAGCCGCTCGATCACGTACCGCCTGATGCCGCCTGTGAGCGAGTGCATCACGTTCGGCACGACGCTTGCGATGATCGCCCCCTCGATCTCCCTGGTGTTGACATGATTCTTGGACAGGAGCTCCGTGATCAGCACGCCGTACTCATCCGAGGTCCGCTGTGTCTTTGCCATCAGCCGGAATGTCGTGACTAAATTTTTTCTGTCATATATCCCAAATGTAATATTCGTATTTCCCACATCGACTACTAAAATCATATTCCTATCTCCCATTCGAAATCAGGCTGCCAGAAAGCGCCCTGGCATCGGTTCGTCACTTTTATTGCTCCCCGACCAGCGGATCAACAGCTTCTCGCAGCACGAACACTCTGTAGTACAGGCTCAGCGACTCCAAAAGCTCCTGGCGCTGCATCCGGATCTCCCTGACCAGGAGCCCGCTGCTGATCTCGTCATACAGAATGTCCTCCTCGTAAGCGTCCGTCTCGAGACTCACGCTCCCGTCCTCCTCAAACACGATCGTGAACACGCCGCCGACTTCCTCTGTGAACAGCACACATATGATATGCAGTTCTTCCTTGATGGATTCAGGGATCCTGCTAAATTTTTCATTAAAATAATATTTCTGCTCATAGGCATTCGCCCCGCACAGGACTATGCGCCCACTGTTTTCTTCCATATTTTCCTCCGCGGGAGTCCGCCGGTTCCTATGACACGCGGGCTCCCGTTTACACATATCCGTTCACGCCGCGCACGGACACCTCGCCCGCGTAGACGTGTTCCACCTGTCCATCGCTCTTTCGCTCGACGATCAGCTCGCCTTTCTCGTTGATGCCCCTGGCGATGCCGTCATACGCCCCCTTGGGATCCAACACGCGCACTTCCCGGTCGCGGTTGACCAGACTGCGGTTATATTGATCTACCAGCCCTGAAAAGTCCCAGGTCTTCTCGAACACGGCATAATTGATCTCGAAATAATGCAGCACACGCGCCGCCAGCTCCGCACGCTTTATCCTCTTTCCGCCCTCGATGTAGAGCGATGTCGCCTTGTCCTGTATCTCATCTGCCATCTGCTCCTGGTTCACATTGATGCCGGCTCCGATCACGACGTAATGGATGCCGTCGAGTTCCGCACTCATCTCCGTCAGGATGCCGCACACTTTTTTGTTATTGACCACGATGTCGTTGGGCCATTTGATGCTGCAGGTCTGTGTGACCACCTCGCGGACTGCCTCGAGCACGGAGACTGCCATGACCAGCGTCAGCGCGGACGCCTTCTCCGGTCTGCACTGCGGCCTGAGCATCAGCGACATGTAGATGTCCTTCCCCGACGGGGACACCCAGCCCCTGCCGCGCCTGCCGCGCCCTGCGGTCTGCATATCCGCCACAACGACCGCGCCTGCCGCTTCCCCTTTTTCCGCAAGCGCCTTCGCGTCCAGATTGGTGGAGCCCGTCTCCCTGTGAAATACCAGCTTTCTCCCGATCCACGAGGTGTCCAGACAGCTCTCGATCTCCACCTTTGTGAACACATCCGCGCCCTCGCTCTCCACGAGCCTGTACCCCTTGTTGTTCTGCGCCTCGATCACGTAGCCGTCCTTCTCAAGCTGTTTGATCACCTTCCACACAGCCGTGCGCGACACGCCGTAGTGCTCACACAGCTCCTGCCCGCTCACGTAGTCCCCGGCGTCGCGGAGCTTCCTCAATATCTCTTCGCTCTTCATAGTCACGCTCCGAGCGTCGCAGCGATCACGGCTTTGATCGTATGCATGCGGTTCTCCGCCTCGTCAAACACGAGGGACCGCTCCGACTCGAACACCTCGTCTGTCACCTCGAGCTCCGTAAAACCGTACTTCTCTCCCTGCTCCTTGCCGATCTTTGTCTTGAGGTCATGGAAAGCCGGCAGGCAGTGGAGGAACACCGACTGCGCGCCCGCATTTTCCATCACCGCTCTTGTCACCTTGTACGGGGAAAGCTTCTCGATGCGCTCCGCCCACACCGAATCCGGCTCTCCCATGGATACCCACACGTCCGTGTAGATCACATCGGCGCCCTTCGTCCCCGCGTCCACATCCTCCGTCAGCGTGATCGTGGCGCCCGATGCCGCCGCGTACGCCTCGCACTCCGCCACAAGCGCCTCGTCGGGAAAGTACTCTTTCGCCGTGCACGCCGTGAAGTGCATACCCAGCTTTGCACACACGATCATCAGCGAATTGCCCATGTTGTAGCGGGCGTCGCCCATATACGTGAGCCTGATGCCTTTCAGATACCCGAAATGCTCCCTGATCGTGAGCAGGTCCGCGAGCATCTGCGTCGGGTGATACTCGTTGGTAAGCCCGTTCCACACGGGCACACCTGCATACTTTGCAAGCTCCTCCACGATCGCCTGCCCGTAGCCGCGGTACTCGATCCCATCGTATATCCTGCCGAGCACGCGCGCCGTGTCCGCGATGGACTCCTTCTTGCCAATCTGCGAACTTGACGGGTCCAGATACGTTGTCCCCATGCCAAGGTCATGCGCCGCCGTCTCGAAGGAACAGCGGGTGCGGGTGCTCGTCTTCTCGAAGATAAGGGCGATATTTTTCCCGCGGAGCGTGTCGTGCAGGATCCCTTTCTTTTTCTTGTCCTTATACTCAGCCGCCAGATCGACCAGATACACGATCTCCTCCGGCGTGTAATCTTTCAATGTCAGGAAACTGCGTCCTTTTAAATCCATTTTATCTCTCCTCCTCATACCTGTTGAGCCGCAGTTACAAGTCGGCTCTGCCAATATATGTATTTTACTACATTTATCAAAAAGGGGCAAGAAAAAGCGCAGTTCTTTTTGTGAACTGCGCTTTGATCGTGTCACTGTTCTCAGTCGCCTGCGAAACACCGGATCACTGCTGCCATGCGGATCTTTTACCAGAATACATGATTGCCGATCACCAGTCCGTCCCTGCCGTTGTTCCTGCGGAAATGCAGTGCATCCCCGACATTGCAGACTCCGTTGATCGCCTCCTGTGCCGCCTGTATGCAGGACGCCCTGGTCGTCTTGTTCAGGATCAGGGATTCCATACGTCCCCCCGACGCGGGTGTAAACTGCCCTGATGCATAGATAACATCTGTAATATTATCGGGATATCCGCCACATCGAACTCTATTCATTACGACAGCGCCGACTGCCACCTGCCCCTCATAAGGTTCACCGCCCGCCTCGCACTGGATCAGTGCCGCGAGGATCTCAAGCTCTGATGCTGTCGCAAGCACTGCTTCCTTCTGCTGTACTCTCCTCGCCTCTGCATCGGCTGCAGCTTTCGCACGCTCGGCTTCCTGCCTTGCCATGATCACTTCCATGGATTCTGCGGTATCTATGCCAAATTCTACCCTGACATACTCAGCTGCCACAAACCCTGTCGCGCCTTCATAGCTGACCTTCACCCAGTCGCCTTCCTCGGCGATCGCCTCCACTGCCTGACCTTCAGACAAAAGCCCTACAATGCCGGCGTCCAGACTTGGCTCCTTCCTGACTCTGAGTGTCTCTGTCTCAGAGTATGCGGTGAGCACACCTACATCCTTAGCAAGCTCCTCCGCCTCTTTTCCAAAATAAAGATATTGATTCTTGATCCATCCGGAAACATCTCCGGACTTAATTTTTGTCCATTCATCATTTTTTTCAAGAATGTCTCCGCCGCAGTCCTTGTATAACACGCCGACTTTCTGTGAGTCCTGGTCTGCCTCCAGTCTGATATTGACATACTCATTCACCTTTGCCATCACAAGTGTTGATTCTGGCTGGATCTGAGGCTGCAGTACCATCAGGTTCTTTGTGAACGCAGTCAGCGCCTCTCCTCTCGCTGAGACATTTGTTTCTACAATATTTGTATTGATCGCCTTTGGTGCATCTGCATTCGGAATATCTGTACTGGATATCTTTACATCCAAGATATCCGCTACACCAGCTGTTATTGCTGATGGATTCCTGTTGTCTGCTGAATTCATCTTGTGTGATGTGGTTTCCTGTTTTTTGTCTGTAACATCCATCAGCCTCGCCTGCAGGTCTGCAGCCTGTGTGCTGAGTGGAATAGACGCAAACGCGGTCATAACTGCGGTCATGCACAACAGATATTTCCACTTTTTACAATTTGTCTTCATAATCTGCTCCATTTCCTGTTATCAATATGTCATCTGTCTTAGAGCGTGTTTGAAAAATCATTCCCGCCATCTGCGCGCCCCAATTTGCGCGAGATTTGCACCAAATTCAGGTTACATAGCCCGCTATGCGCCCTTCATTTGGCACAAATCTCCCACAAATCGTGACGCATATCTGACGGAAAGCATTTTTCAAACACGCTCTAGGGATCTTCCCAAAACTGAACAGTCCCTTTACTATTGTATGCTAATGATTACTCTTGTTTTACATTTTATCGACAAATATTACATATTTGTTAACACCTATTACGATTTTATATAATAGCAAAGAGTTCGCGACTTGTCAAGTCTCGAACTCTTGTTTTTAAAATTTTATTCGATATTCATTTTTTCCTGCTCACATATTCCTCGATCTATCCACACATGCCATGACCGCGTCCATGACCGCTGCGCGCATCCCTTTTTCCTCAAGCACTCTGACTGCCTCGATCGTCGTCCCCGCCGGAGAGCAGACCATATCCTTGAGCTCGCCCGGGTGCATTCCTGTCTCGAGCACCATCTTTGCGCTGCCGAGCACGGACTGTGACGCAAACTCATACGCCTGCTTCCTGGGCATTCCTGCCATGACAGCCGCATCCGCCATCGCTTCGATGAACATGAACACATATGCGGGTGCGCTTCCCGCCACACCAATAAAGGCATCCATCAGGCGCTCCGGCAGTATGCTTGCCTTGCCAAAGCTATTTGTGATCCTGAGTGCCATCTCTTTGTCGCCATCGTAGACCCTCTGGTCAGAAACCGTTTCCTTCAGGCAGACGCAGGTGCAGCCTTCGCCCACCATGGCAGGCGTGTTTGGCATACAGCGTATGATCCGCAGTGTCTTGCCGAATTCATGCTCGATCCACTCGATCGATCTGCCTGCCGCTATAGAGATCACAAGCATGTTCTCCCCATCTACGCAGTCCTTGATCCCTGCGATCACATCCGACAGAAATATTGGCTTTACTGCAAGGATCAGCACATCTGCCTGTTTTGCGATCTCCCTGTTGTCCGTTCCCGTAACAATACCGTACTTCTCGCTGACCCGCTCCGCCGTCTGCTGTGTCCTGGCAGAGCCAATGATCTCCTCTGCCCGAAACCCACCTGTCCCAAGCATTCCTCCGATCATGGCTGACGCCATATTTCCAAGTCCTATAAAGCCAATTTTCATAATTTTGTGCCCTCTCCTTCACACATGCAATTTTGTCAGATTTTGCCTTGATCTTTTTTAAAGTAAACAACGATCGCTCTCACCGTTTCCTGCGCTGCCGCGCCGCCTCGTACATCAGTACTGTCGCCGCTGCCGCCGCGTTGAGCGACTCGACCTGTCCTGCCATGGGGATCTTTATGTACTGCGATGCCCGCTGCGCCGTCTCACGGCGAAGTCCGCCTCCCTCATTCCCGATCACAAACGCAGTCGGTCTCGTGTAGTCCGGCTCGTCATAATCCACACTGTCATCAAGGTGCGCCGCATAGACCAAAACTCCCTTTTTTATCAATAGATCGATCGCCAAAGCCATATCCTCCACCACATAAAACGGAACCCTGTATATCGATCCCATCGTTGCCCGTATGACTTTTGGATTCGTGATATCGACTGTCCGTCTCGTCATCACCACGCCGTCGATGCCTGCACCCTCCCCGGCGCGCAGTATCGTTCCCAGATTTCCCGGGTCCTGCAGATCCTCAATGAGCATGAGCAGCGGTGCCCTCTGCGGATCTGCCATCCAGCTGTTCACACTGCTTTCCAGCTCGTGGTACGGCATGTCGAGCACGCAGAGCACCCCCTGGGGCGTCTGTGTGTCAGAGACTTTTCTGAACACGTCATCCGCAAACACTTCATAATGATGTTTTTTTATCCGCTCTTTTGATTCTTTGTCATTTTCCTGTTCACATTTTCGCAAAAAAGATTCTGACACATACACCTCTTTGATCCATTCGTCCGGCGCCTCGCGGAACATGCGGATCCCCTCCACAACAAACAACCGTTCCTCCCTGCGCATTTTTGCCTTCTGCACCAGCGCCGCAAGCCTCTTTACCTTACTGTTAGCTGTGCTTGATATCATATCTGAACCTACCGTTTCCTTTCCGAAGCCGCCCTTGCAAAGTTGTTTCTGTTCTGTTCCAACAGCCGCTCCGCAACCTCATTGACAGCCATCACCATCAGGTGGTCTGTATCCTTGATGATATAATCTGCAGAGGGCATTACACTCATCTGCTCCTCATGCTTCTTCTTAATACCGAGTATGGAGATCTTGTATTTCGCAGCAATATTGGACTCCCGGATACTTTTTCCCACCCACTCCTTGAGCGGCGGCATCTCATAGATGCCAAAGGCACCGGGCAGATCGATGTAGTCAAAGATATTGTCAAGACTGTAGCGCTCCGCCCACTTCTCCGCGATATCTTTATCCGGATAGATCACCTCGTCCGCTCCGTTGCGCAATAAAAATTTTGCCTGGATATCCCTGGTCGCCTTGCTGATCACCCGCTTTGCCCCAAGCTCCTTCACCAGACTTGTGATCTCCAGACTGCTCTGGAAATTGGTTCCGATACAGACGAACACCACATCAAAATTCCGGACTCCGATGGTTTTCAGAACTTCCTCGCTCGTGCAGTCCCCGATCCGGGTACTCGTCGCATACGGAACCATATCCTCCAATTTTTCCTCGTCCTCGTCCACGATCATGACGTCATGACCATTCTCCAGAAAATTGGCTGCCAGATGATGTCCAAAACGCCCCATTCCTATGATTAATATTGATTTCATTCACTTGTTCCTCCCACTAACTCCCATTTGCCCGCCCGGGCGGGCTCTCGATTCAGGATCGTTTATCCTACTATGATCTTTTCCTGCGGCTGACGCACAGACGCCGAGGTCTTCTTCTGTGCAAAGATCAGCGCAAACGAAAGGCTTCCCAGACGCCCGCAGTACATCAGCACTATTATAATAACACGCGATATTATATTTAGATCCCTCGTGATCCCCACCGTCATTCCAACGGTGCCAATTGCCGAAAGCACTTCAAACAACACGTCCTCAAAATTCAATAACGGTTGTAATGTCATAATAAATATCGTTGCTATGATCGTCAGTGTCGCGTTGATAATGACAACCGCGTTTGCCTTTTTCACCACTTCGTCCGACAAGCGTCTCCCGAAGAGGTTGATATCTTCCCTGTTCCGCACCATCGCCACCGCATAGAACAAAAGTACGACCACCGATGTCGTCTTGACACCGCCTGCCGTGGAACCCGGACTGCCGCCGACAAACATCATAACCATTGTTATTATTTTGCCGGAATTGGACAGCGCTGCCGTGTCGACAGAATTGAACCCTGCTGTCCTGGGTGTGACTGAGGAGAACAGCGCCCCCAGAAATTTTTCCAGCGGACTCATTCCCGCAAAAGCCGCCTGGTTCTCCGTGACCAGAAACAGTACCGTCCCCGCAATCGTCAGGAGCAGCGTCGTTGTGATCACGATCTTGCTGTGCAGCAGATATTTTCTGAAATGCCACTTGTTGCGCACCACATCGTCCCACACGATAAACCCGATCCCCCCCACAAGGATCAACGTCACTACGACAAGATTAACAACAATATCTCCCTCAAACGCGACAAGCGAGGAATATGCCTCATTGACGCCCATCAGGTCAAACCCACCATTGCAAAAAGCAGAGACCGCATGAAAGATGGAAAAGTAAATCCCTCTCGCAACGCCAAACCGTGGTATGAACCTGCACGCCAGCAGTACCGCACCCAATCCCTCAATACAGAGTGCTCCTTGCACGATCTTCTTGACAAGACGGACTACACCGGCTATCTCCAGTGTATTGACACTCTCCTGCAGCTGTTCCCGCTCCTGCAGCCCGATGCGCTTCTTGAGCAGCACTGAGATATAAGCGCCGATCGTCATGAATCCCAGCCCGCCGACCTGTATCAAACACAGTATGACGAGCTGTCCAAAGATCGTCCAGTTCCGATACGTATCCGCGACGACAAGCCCTGTGACACAGGTTGCAGACGTTGCTGTAAACAGTGAATTCAGCAGATTCCCATGACCTGACTTGTTCGCTATGGGCAGCGTGAGCAGCAGCGCCCCTGCCAGTATGATCAGCGCAAAGCCGGATGCGATCAGTCTGGTCGTGGACTTCCTTGCCGCGATCTTCTTTTTCTTAAATTCTAACCCCATGATCCAATAATTCCTTTTTACTACAAACCGAAACAAAATCGAGCAGGAGACATCTCTCTTTCCTGCCCGACTGTTCACTTGATTCACATCTATTATCTTGACAATTTCCTGCAGATATCAAACTGATACTCATCGATCGTCTTTTTCATGTTGAGTGCTTCCTCGATATCGTAGTCCACAAACGCGCCATGCTTGTATGCGACCACTCTGTTGGATTTGCCGTCGCAGAGGATATCCGCCGCGTAGGCGCCCATGATCGATGCGTAGAACCTGTCCTTACAGGTCGGATTGCCGCCGCGCTGCAGGTATCCGAGAATGGTTGCCCGCGTCTCGACACCAGTCGCCGCCTCGATCCGCCGCGCCATCGACGTGGAGTGTCCGATGCCCTCAGCATTGATGATGATATGGTGTGTCTTTCCTTTCTTTCTGCTCCGGACGATATTGTTGATCAGCTCCTGCTCATCATAGTCGTACTTCTCAGGAATGAGGATGTCCTCCGCACCGTTCGCCACGCCTGTCCAAAGTGCAATGTACCCGGCATGCCTTCCCATAACTTCTATGATGGAACATCTCTCATGCGAGGAGGAGGTGTCTCTCACTTTGTCGATCGCCTCCATCGCGGTGTTGATCGCCGTATCAAATCCGATCGTGTACTCGGTACATGCAATGTCAAGGTCGATCGTACCCGGCACTCCGACTGTGTTGATACCATGTCTTGCAAGTCCCTGCGCTCCTCTGTAGGAGCCGTCGCCGCCGATCACCACCAGACCGTCAATGCCGTGCTTGTGGCAGATCTCAGCTGCCATCTGCTGTATGTTCTCCTCCTTAAATTCAAGACATCTCGCCGTACCGAGGATCGTGCCGCCCTTCTGAATGATGTCCGCCACGCTGAACGCTTCCATATCCACGATCTCTTCGTTGAGCAGTCCCATGTAACCGCGCTTGATCCCTTTAACCTTCACATTGTTTGTCAGAGCCTTTCTCACCACTGCACGCAGTGCTGCATTCATCCCCGGCGCATCTCCCCCGCTTGTCAGCACACCTATCGTCTTAATCTCTTTTGACATCTCCTTTTACCTCCTATACAATGCCTGCCAGCACGGCAGCCTTATTAATTTATTTTATCATTTTTATGTTTCATTTTTTTCTAAAATGATTGTACCCTTTTTTTTACAAGAATACAATACTCTTTGATAAAAAAATATCAGGATATCGCATCCCCTTTAAAAGTTATTTTCTCACAGCTCCTTGGATTTTGCCCACATAAAATCTATCAACTTACCACTTTGACATTCTCCTCACCGAACATCCCGCGGAGCCTGTCAAGGATTGTGCTGTCCGCCTTGATGTTTTTGTTGGGCGGCAGGATCTTTTTCTGATGTGTTTCTTCTATATATATAACAACATTGTCAATCCCCTCCGAATCAAAGATCGCTTCAAAAAGTTCCGCTTCCTTATTGACATAGGCAGCCATATCGGGAAATTTGAGCCACACTTTTCGAGGGATCTCGTCAAAGGCAGTGACACTCTCACAGATCAGCTTTCCGTCCCGCTCGTCCTCCACCTGGACCCTGCCCTCGATAAATACCTTGTTTTCCTCCAAAAGCTTTGACGAGTATTTCTCATACGCATTCGGGAACACGATGACTTCGATGCTGCCCACGAGATCCTCCACCGTGAGGAATGCCATGATCTTATCCTGTTTGGTGTACTTGATCTTCTTGTCCATGATCATGCCGCCGACCGTCGCCCTGGTGTTGTCCTGCACATGGGTGAGCCCTGTCTCCTCGTCGAGATAGAAATCCGAAGTCTTTGCCGTGATGCGCTTCTCCCACACCGCCTGATACTCCTGCATCGGATGCCCGCTGACATAGAAACCCAGCACTTCCTTCTCAAAACTCAGCAGCAGCTCCTTCTCGTACTCCCCGACGTTTGGCATCTTGATCTCCAGCTCTTTCTTGTCCTCCTCCGAAACGATGTCAAAGAGCGACATCTGACCTGCCGTCACGCCGCGCTTGCTGTGCACGATGCTGTCGAGGATCGTCGCGTAGACGCTCATGTGCTGCTTTCTGGTCGCGCCAAAACTGTCAAACGCTCCCGCCTTGATAAAGTTCTCGATAGCGCGCTTATTCATCTCAACATGCTGCGTCCGCTCGATAAAGTCCTTGAGGTTCTGGTAAGCCCCATGCGCCTGCCGCTCCTCGACGATGCCCTCGATGACTGTCCTGCCCACGCTCTTGATCGCGTTGAGCGCGTAGCGAATCGCGCCGTTTGACACCGAGAACCCGCACTCGCCCTCGTTGATGTCGGGCGGCAGGATCTGGATCCCCATGCTCCTGCAGACCATGATGTACTCCGACACTTTGGACGCGTTGTCGATCACCGACGTCAAGAGCGCCGCCATAAACTCCACCGGATAGTAATATTTCAGGTACGCCGTCTGGTACGCCACCACCGCGTAGCACGCAGCATGGGACTTGTTGAACGCGTACTTGGCAAAATCCATCATCGTCCCGTAGATCTGGTCTGCCACCGTCTCCGAGATCCCGCACGACGCACACCCCGGAACCCCCTCGTCAGGATTGCCGTGCACGAAATTTTTGCGCTCCTGCTCCATGACGTACGCCTTTTTCTTGCTCATCGCGCGGCGCACGAGGTCGCTGCGCCCCAGTGTATAACCGCCGAGATCCCGCACGATCTGCATGACCTGCTCCTGGTAGACGATGCATCCGTAGGTGGGCGCCAGGATCGGCTCGAGCTGCGGGCAGGCGTAGGTGACTGCATCGTGGTTGTTTTTTCCCCTGATGTACGCCGGGATAAAATCCATCGGTCCCGGGCGATAGAGTGAGATCCCTGCGATGACATCCTCAAGATTCTGCGGCTTGAGCTCCTTCATAAAGTTTTTCATGCCCTGACTTTCGAGCTGGAACACGCCGTCCGTCCGTCCCGTTCCGAGAGACGCGAGCACCTTCTTGTCGTCGTAGTCGAGCTGATCCACATCGATGCGGATCCCTGTGGTCTTTTCCACATTGTCCACCGCGTCCTTGATGACCGTCAGCGTGCGGAGTCCCAGAAAGTCCATCTTGAGCAGACCGAGCTCCTCGATCGTGGTCATGGTGAACTGCGTGGTGATCGCGCCGTCGCTTCCGCGCGACAGCGGCACAAACTCGTCCGCCGGCTTCTGGCAGATCACGACGCCCGCCGCGTGCATGGACGTGTGGCGCGGGAGACCTTCCAGTTTCAGACACATGTCGATCAGAT
>CAJUQU010000030.1 GCA_910588595.1 uncultured Lachnospiraceae bacterium
CTTTGTAACAATTAACCAGTAGTCATTCTTGACTACACCATTATTATACTAGGAGGATTTATTATGAAATTCAAAAAAGCATTGTCACTCGTACTGATTTCTGCGATGACCTGTTCGCTTGCAGCGTGCGGCGGCTCGACGACGACCACCTCACAGAATAATAATGCGGCAGATGACACGGCAGGTTCTGATGACACGACAGCTTCCGCGGAGAACAACACTACTGCAGGAGCAGACGACAGTACAGCGGATCCGGCACCGGAGGCTGGCGATGATGTCAAGGAGGCTGATCTGTCAGACATCATTCCCAACGAGACAGTTACCCTTACGGTCTACTCACAGCTGTCAAACTACGAGGGTGAGCAGATTGGTTGGTTTGCCGATATCATGAAGGAAAAGTTCAATGTCAAGCTGAATATCATCAGCAACGGCGATGGTGTGTTTGACACCCGTATGGAGTCCGGGGATCTGGGCGATATCGTGATCTTTGGCGCTGACGGCGATGAGTACACACGCGCATATGAGAACGGCATGCTCTTTGACTGGAATGAGGATGAGATTCTCTCTGATTACGGTCCGTACATCAAGTCTCATATGGCAGAGGCGCTTGAAAAGAATGCGGCTATTTCCGACGGCACAGTATATGGCTTCGGACATGATGTGGCTTCCGGCGCAGGACAGTACGGCGAGTTTGACTACCACCCGGATATCCGCTATGATCTCTACAAGCAGATCGGAAGTCCTGAGATCAATGAGCTCGAGGATTACGTCGATGTCCTGAAGCAGATGAAGGAAGTCTGCCCGACCTCCGACTCCGGTAAAGAGACTTACGGCGTGTCCCTCTTCAAGGACTGGGACGGCAATATGGTAATGTTTGCGAAGGCGACTGCGACGAACTTCTTTGGATTAGATGAGTTCCATTTTGGGTTCTACGATGCCGATACGGGAGAATTTGAGGACTGCCTGAAAGAGGGCGGACATTACGAGAGATGCCTGAAATTCTACAATACATTGTATCAGCAGGGGCTGCTCGATCCGGACTCCATGACACAGGGCTATGACGGATGTATGGAAGACTACCAGGACGGCGGCGCATTCTTCTGCATCTTCAACTGGATGGGCGCTACACAGTACAACACGAACGAACATATGGCAGAGGGCAAGAAACTGCTGCCTGTTGCGGCAAAGAATCAGGACACATTGGTTTACGGTCTGGGGCAGAGCGGAAGCAACCGTATCTGGTCGATCGGCGCAAAGTCGCAGTATCCGGAGCTGTGCATGGCGATCATCAACTATCTCTGTACACCGGACGGAAGACTTGAGTATGAGTATGGTCCACAGGGCGTATGCTGGGAGTGGCTTGACAACGGCAAGGCTGAGCTGACGGATTTCGGTCTGGACTGCAAGGCATTGGCGGCAAGGGAAGACAAGGTTATGCCGGCTCCGTACTCAGGGCTCTGGGATGACGGATGTCCGCAGATGAACAACACGACATGGTCTCTCAACACGACGATCCCTGACGGTGTTGACGGTCAGACATTCAACTTCAAGTACTGGGATAAATATCTTGCACTTGAGGTAGACTCGGCGGAGCAGGAGTGGAGAGATGACATGGGTGCAGAGTCCTACACAGACTACATGAATCAGTTCGATTACTCGATCTCACTTCCGCACAACTATGCGGAGAGCAAAAAGTCAGACGAACTTGACACGACATGGCAGCAGGTAAAGACCTGTATCCAGAATGGTTCTTGGCAGGCGATCTACGCAAAGGACGATTCCGAGTTTGAGTCCATCATGGATAAGATGCGCGCAGATGCTGAAAGCTACGGCTACCAGGAGTGTATCGATTGGTGCGTGAGCGAGGCGGCTCTCAGAAAAGCGGCTGAATACGAATAAGATATAATACATTTTGCAGGGCTGTCATATAAAGACAGCCCTGCCTTTAGAAAGAGGGAGTTTTGAGATGAGCGGGTTTTTTCGTGTTGATGGGGGATTATATCGGTTCCTGAGCAGGTTCTGGGATCTGGTCAAGCTGAATTTCATGTGGCTGCTGTTCTCACTTCCGATCGTGACGATCGGGGCGTCGACAGTCGCTGCGTACAGTGTCGCCATGAAGATGGTGGATGACGAGGAGGGATATGTGGCAAGATCCTTTGTCAGTGCTTTCAGGGCGAATCTGAGGCAGGGCGTGATCATGGGGCTGATATTCCTTGCGGCGACCTATGCGATCTATCTCGACTATGCGATCAACAGGGTTTCCGAGGAGGGCTCCTTCATACTGATCGCGATCGGGATTGTCTCCGTGTTTGTGTATGTGGCGGCTATGCTGTACTCGTTCCCGCTTCTTGCCAGGTATGAAAACGGCATTGTCGCGACGATACAGAATTCGATGGAGATATCCAGAAGGTATTTTGGCAGGACATTGCTGATCGTGGGAGTGCTTTTGCTCGAGTATGTCATCTTTCATTTCAACACAGTCCTGCTGTGCCTTGGTTATCTGTTTGGCGTATCGTTTGCTGTATTTACGGTCGCGGCATTTTCCAAGAGGATATTTCAGGAGATAGAAAAAGAACCGGGGGCGGTGCGGTAGTCCCGGTTCTTTTTTTGTTTTTAGTTCAATCGTCAAGCTTTAGCTGCTTGCGGTATTCCGCAGGGCTGATGCCGACATATTTCTTGAATTTCTTGTGAAAGTAGTCCACGTTTTTGTACCCCACCAGTTCTGACACCTCATAGACTTTGATGCTCCGCTGTTCGAGGAGCTTTTTGGAGTGCTCGATGCGCCGGTGGTCGACGTAGGAGTTGAAGTTCTCGCCGATCGCCTTTGTGAAGAGCTTTCCGAGGTAGGCGCTGTTGTAGCCAAATAGAGGTGCTATGGTCTCGAGCTTGATATTGTTCTGATAATTGTTGTCAATATAGCTGAGGATGTCATCGAGAATGGAGTCTCTCGACGAGCTGTCGCTGCCATCCATGACGGACTTGACCTGCTCGGATATGTACAGAATGATCTCGTACAGATAGTGGCAGTTGTTTATGCGTTCGATGATGGCGGAGTTCGAGGGAAACGAAAGCCTTGAACTGCTATATGTTTTGCTGACACACTCTTTTAACTGCAGGAACAGGTCAGTCAGGAAGAGCCTGACGGATGCGATGGAATTGCCCACGCTTTGCAGGTATTCCTCGAGGGAGTGGAATGTGGCGGCGAGCTGCTTGCGGTTGCCTGCCTGCACACAGTTTGTCAGTGTATCGCAGTACGCCTGCAGTTTTTCGTCACTGATCAGAAGGCTGTGCAAAGTCATGGCAGGCAGTTGCTCATATCCGAGCGTATGCTGTCCCTGTATGCAGAAAAAACGCCTCTGGATCAGCGTGTATGCCTCATCATAAGAGAGACAGATCTCATCGAGATTTTCCACGGGGTGCCCATACGTGAGAAAAAGTGTATCCAGAGGGCTTCCTGGCTCGAAATCAGATCTCTCATAGCGGTTTAGGAAGTCCTCAAACCGCCGGAGTGCGAAGGAGCCCTTTAGGAGGATCACGTTTTTGCTGTCTTTTTCAAAGTGCTCGAAGGAGTGGTTTCCGCTGTTGGTGATGCTGAGCATGTCCGCGAAATTGTAGCTGTTATTTTCGGGTGACGTCCCGAATTTCTCATAGATCACGACCTGGTAGACATCGGAGATCAGCTCCAGACTTCGGAAATCCGCGGAGGAGAGACCGGTGTCACCGTCCTTTTTCCAGACGCCGGTGATCAGCTCGTGAAGGATCACATCCTTTGCCTTCTCGCGGTAGAGTGCGATGTTGTCTGATCTTTGGTGCTCCTGCTCGATGCTCTTCCGGATGGTGTTGACGGCATCGAGCAGCTCATCCTCGTCGAGGGGCTTGGTCAGATAGTATTCCACGCCGTAGCGGATCGCAGCCTGCGCGTAGGAAAAGTCAGAGTAGCCGCTCAGGATGATGAACCTGCCGTTGTAGCCCTGCTCGCGCGCGATGCGGATGATGTCGATGCCGTTGAGCTTGGGCATGCGGATATCCAGAAGGACGAGGCTGGGGTTGTTTTTTAATATGCTCGAGAGTGCCGCCTCGCCGTTTGCCGCTTCGCCGCACAGGGCAAATCCAAGTGCCTCCCAGTCAAGGATGCACTTTAGACCATCGCGTATGCTTTTTTCATCATCGGCTATCAATAAAGTTTCCATTGAATGCTGCCTCCATAGTATATTGGTATGTAAAATGTATTGAATTGTTCCGTCAATTTGATATAGTATTAGTATAAGTGAACCCAAAAGGATTGTCAATGGCGGTGCAAAGCGCGCCGTGACACCGGATGGAGATGGATTTTTTGTTACTGGAGCGGTGTGGACCGCAACGGAGAAAGAGGTTGGAGAATGAGGAGAGAACGGCGGTGCAGGATCGGAATATTCTGCCTTTTGGTCATGTATATCGTCAGCGTTTCAGGCTGTTCCGGCGCGGATATAAGAGGGAATTCGGATTATTTGACGTCGCTCGATGCAAATGACTGTCCGTATGAGGACTTTATCGTGGTGGATGTGTTTGACTATTCGGCGAATTATCAGGGGATCCAGTCGGGCTGGTTTGGGGAAGTGGTCAGGCGGAAATTCAATATGGAGCTCAACATCATCGCGCCGAATATCGCCAAGGGTGGGGACACGCTCTTCGAGGTGAGGGCGGCGGCGGGGAATCTCGGCGATCTCATCATATGCAAGGGTGTGAACGGTCAGCTGGAGGATCTGGTGAACGCAGGGCTGCTCTATGACATGGAGGAGGACTTGAAAGGTAAATCGATCATGAAATACGCCAATGCGATCGAAAATCTGAACAGCTGTGTGCAGCAGGGAGGCGTGTATGCGATTCCGTCGCAGGTGTCTGTCAACGGACCGAACGTGCCGAGTGAAGGGATCGAACCTGTGTATGGACCATATATCCGGTGGGACTTGTATAAGGAGCTGGGGTATCCTGAGATCGATACGATAGAAGACCTGCTTCCCGTGCTAAAACAGATGCAGGAGCGGCATCCGACTGCGGAGAACGGGGCGAAGACATATGGTTTTTCCTTCTTCAAGGACTGGGACGACAATATGATGAATGCCGTCAAGCAGCCCTGCTGCATGTACGGGTACGACGAGTACGGGGTGGTGCTGGGAAAAGCGGACGGCTCGGATTATCAGAGCATCATCGACGACGATTCCGTGTACGTGCGCATGCTGAACTTTTATTATGAAGCGAACCAGATGGGACTGGTCGATCCGATGTCGGCGAACCAGAGCTATGAACAGTGCTTTGAGAAGTTCAAAAACGGGGAGATATTCTTCTCGCCGTGGCCATGGCAGGGGAAATCTGCCTTCAACACGATCTCAAATACGGTGGAGAAGGGCAGGGGCTTTATGTTGGCGCCGGTCAGCGACATGCAGATCTATTCCTACGGCTGTTATCCCTATGGGAATCAGGACTGCATCATCGCGATCGGCTCGCAGGCCGCGGACAAGGAAAGGCTTGTGGATTTCATTGACTGGCTGTACTCGGATGAGGGGATCATGCTCAACGGCGCAAACCTTTCCGGCGCGGCTGCCGGACCGGAGGGACTGACGTGGGAGATGCGTGAGGACGGACCGTATCTGACGGATTTTGGCAGGGAAGCCCTGCTCAACGGCGGGGAGATCGAGGTGCCCGAGGAGTACGGCGGCGGCACATGGAAGTCGGGGGTCTCGACATTGAACTACAAAGCTGTAGTACAGTGCGAAAAGAGCGAGGAGGGCTATTATTACTACTATGATCTGTGGGACAGCGTGAAAGCGCTCGACACGTCGGAGCTTGTCAGAGACTGGCGGGAGAAGATGGAGGCAGATACCACGATGGAGTATCTGGAGAAAAATGACATGCTCCTGGTGGCGCCAGGAGTGCAGTACACGGCGTCGGTGGAGACGGCGGAACAGTCGACCATACGCCGCCAGTGCAAAATCGCGATACAGAAATATTCCTGGGAGATGGTCTTTGCGCCGGACCGCCAGCGTTTTGAGGCGCTCCTGAATGAGATGCAGGCAACGGTCAAAAATTATGGTTATGATGTCATACTGGAATACGATATGATCCATGCAAAGGCGAAGACCGGAGCGGACTAAATCGCAGTTTCGCTACATATATTTTTATGGAACCTTTATAATAAGGAAATGAAGATGTATGAAGAGATATGTGCGGGATAAAAAATTTGTGCTGCTGTCTGTCGCCATGGTGATCGTGATCCTGGTGCAGCAGACAGTGTACGTCCATGCGGATGAGACAGATCTCAGACTCTATGCAAAGGCGGCGGTGCTCATGGATGCGGACTCGGGAAGGGTGCTGTATGAGCGCTGTGGAGACGAGCAGATGGCGATGGCGAGCACGACGAAGATCATGACGCTGATCGTCACATTGGAGAATGCCAGTTTGGATGATACGGTGGAGGTGTCCTCCTACGCGGCGTCCATGCCCCAGGTGCGTCTGGGGATGCGCAGCGGTGAACGCTACCGCCTGCGGGATCTGACACTCTCCCTGATGCTGGAGTCCCACAACGATTCCGCTGTGGCGATCGCAGAGCATGTGGGCGGCAGTGTGGAGCAGTTTGCGGCGCTCATGAACCAGAAGGCGGCTGAGATCGGCTGCGAGGATACATATTATATCACGCCCAACGGGCTGGATGCCGTGCAGAGTGAGCGCTTCCACTCAACGACTGCAAGGGATCTGGCGCTTGTCATGTCGTACTGCGTCACGAAGTCACCCCAGAGAGAGACATTTCTGGAGATCACAAGGACGCCGAACCACTCTTTTACGGATCTGTCTGGTTCTAGAAGCTTTTCCTGTGTCAATCACAATGCTTTCCTGGGGATGATGACAGGCGCATTGTCCGGAAAAACAGGTTTTACCAACAAGGCAGGGTACTGCTATGTGGGCGCCCTGCGGCGGGACGGGAGGACATTCGTCGTGGCGCTCCTCGCCTGCGGCTGGCCAAACCACAAGACTTACAAGTGGAGTGACACGAGGACATTGATGGAGTACGGGCTTGCGCATTACAAGTACCGCAGTTTTGACGAGGTGGCGCTTCCGGCGGAGGCGACGACAGACATTGTGGTGAGCAACGGGCAGAGCAGCAGGATCGGCGGGCGGATGTGCGTGCCGGTAAAAATCGACGGGGAAATGACCGGGATGGAAGGACTTCTGATGCATGAAGATGAGAAAGTTACGGTCACGCTGCACAAGGTGAGGGAACTCACGGCGCCAGTCAGGGAAGGACAGACGGTTGGTTATATCAGTTATGCTGTCGGCAATCAGGAGTGGAAACGCACGGAGCTGGTGACGGCAGGCGAGATCAAGGCAGTGGATCTGAAATGGTGCATACACAGGGTTGTAGAAAGATGGATGATCCTGGACAATTAGCCGTTTGGTGATATTGACGAGAAAAAAGATAGGAAAAAAGTGAAAAATTTACTAGGCGAATAGAATAATATATGTTATACTAAAATGGACGCAGTTTTCATGTGGGACAATTAGTAATATTTACTAATAAAATATCAAAACTGCGTATAAAATGTTATATTATCAAAATTAAAAATATAAAAATGGAGGTCACAAAATGAGTACTACTTCAAGTTTGGCAAGTAAGAGAATCGAATCTTTACTTGATGAAAACAGTTTCGTTGAAATCGGTGCCCTTGTCACAGCTAGAGCGACAGATTTCAATCTGAAACAGACTGAGACTCCCTCAGACGGTGTTGTCACCGGATATGGAGTGATCAATGGCAATCTCGTGTATGTGTACAGCCAGGATGCTTCTGTGCTGAATGGTTCCGTCGGAGAGATGCACGCCAGAAAAATCACGAACCTCTACGACCTTGCGATGAAGACAGGCGCGCCCGTCATCGGCCTGATCGATTCGGCAGGTCTTAGGCTCCAGGAGGCGACAGATGCACTTAATGCTTTTGGTGAGATCTACTTAAAGCAGACACTTGCATCGGGAGTGATCCCTCAGATCACAGCGATATTTGGAAGCTGCGGCGGCGGTCTTGCGCTGATTCCGACACTGACAGATTTCACGTTTATGGAGTCGTCAAAGGCAAAGCTTTTTGTCAATTCCCCGAATGCACTTGACGGGAACAATATTTCCAAGTGTGATTCCTCATCCGCGGAGTTCCAGAGCAGTGAGAGCGGCATCGTGGATGTGGTGGCTGACGAGGCTGTGATCTATGCAAAGGTCAGAGAACTCGTATCCATGCTTCCTGCAAACAATGAGGACGATGCAGCTTATGAGGAGTGCACCGATGATCTGAACAGAGTCTGTGCCGATCTGGCAAACTGCGTGGGAGATACCTCGATCGCGCTCTCCACGATCGCGGACAACAATGTATTCTTCGAGGTAAAAGAAAATTATGCGAAGGACATGGTGACAGGATTTGTCAAGTTAAACGGTATGACAGTGGGCTGTGTTGCGAACCGTACAGAAGTCTACAGTGCAGAGGGCGAAGTCACAGACAAGTACGATGCAGTTTTATCTGTGAACGGTTGTGAGAAGGCAGCGGACTTTATCAATTTCTGTGACGCTTTTGATATTCCTGTATTATCACTGACCAATGTCAGGGGATATGAGGCGACAGTGTGCGCTGAGAAACACATTGCTAAGGCGGTAGCGAAGCTTACATATGCTTTTGCGAACGCCACGGTGCCGAAGGTGAATGTCGTGATCGGAAAGGCGCTGGGAAGCGCATATGTTGCGATGAACTCAAAAGCGATCGGTGCAGATCTCACGATCGCATGGCCTGATGCCCAGATCGGTTCCATGGATGCAGATCTTGCCGCAAAGATCATGTATGAGGGGCAGGGTGCAGAGGTCATCAAGGAGAAGGCGGCAGAGTACGCAGCGCTGCAGACAAGTGCAGCAGGTGCGGCAAAGAGAGGATATGTAGATCAGATCATCGATGCGGCAGATACAAGAAAATACGTGATCGGCGCTTTTGAGATGCTGTTTACAAAGAGAGAGGATCGTCCGTCAAAGAAGCATGGCACGGTCTAAGAAAGGGTGAACGTTAATATGAAAAAATTTGTGAGATTATTATTAATGCTTACCTGCGTTTTCGTTCTGACAGCGTGCAGTTCAAATGAAACGCCCAGTGAATATCAGAAGAACAAGGAGAATTTAGCAAAGAACAGGGCAGATCAGGTTGTCAGACTCACAGAAAAATTAGTCGCGACAGATAATGTTGACCAATTGCTCCAGGATTATAATAATGTGGAGCTCGGGGATCTGTTCGCATCGACTTACGTACAGTACTACGGCGATACCTCTTTTTCGTGCGAAGGTAAAGCAGTGAATAGTGCACTCACATCTTTCCAGACAGGTAAGGAGAGCATGGTGAATATCACAGAGTATGGTACGCCGACTTCTGTTGTCGATGGTGACATGATTGTTGTAACGGTTCCCGTGATAGGTGAGAAAGGAAACGGTTCGGTAGAATTAATATTTACGAATGATATTTACCTGCAGATGACATCATGTACGCTGAACATTGATCAGACAAAGGGACAGCTGATGACAAGGGCAGCGCTCAACACACTGCTTGGTATGGGTACTGTGTTTGTGGTACTGATCCTGATCAGTCTCATCATTTCCGCATTTGGGGGGATACCGAAGATCCAGGCTCGTTTTGCGCCGAAGAAAGCGGAGATCGCACCGGAGCCGGAACCCGCGCCTGCAGCGCCGGTTGTTGAAGAGGAAGATCTTTCGGATGACATGGAGCTGGTAGCAGTCATAGCGGCGGCGATCGCAGCGTATGAGGGAACAAGCGTGGAAGGTTTCCAGGTCAGAAGTATCAGGCGGGCAAATACAAAAAATTGGAAAAGAGCATAGAGTATTATTTTAGGAGGAAGTTAAAATGAAGAATTATACAATCACCGTTAACGGCAACGTATATGATGTTGTAGTAGAAGAAGGCGCAGGTTCTGGAGCAGCTCCGGTGGCGGCAGCAGCTCCCAAGGCGGCACCGAAAGCAGCTCCGGCAGCAGCTCCCAAGGCAAGTGCAGGCGCAGCGGGCAGTATCCGAATCGAAGCAGGTGCTGCAGGCAAGGTGTTCAAACTCGAGAAGAGTGTAGGACAGGCTGTGAAGAAAGGAGATGCAGTTGTTATCCTCGAGGCGATGAAGATGGAGATTCCTGTGGTAGCACCTCAGGATGGCACAGTGGCAAGTGTTGATGTGGCAGTTGGCGACTCTGTTGAAGCAGGTGCTTTACTTGCAACTTTGAACTGATCACCACGATCGCGGTGGAATCAGAGCGGTGATACGCTCTGTAAAATAAAATAGGAGGTCAACAAAATGTCATATATAGCAGATACATTGAACAATCTGATCCATCAGACGGCGTTTTTTAACATCACTGGCGGAAATGTGATCATGATTGTTGTTGCTTGTGTATTCCTTTATCTTGCTATCGCGAAGCAGTATGAGCCGCTTCTGTTAACACCGATAGCGTTTGGTATGCTGCTGGTCAATATCTATCCCGACATTATGGCACCGATCGGTGCGGATGGCACGCCGGGCGGTTTACTGTATTATTTCTATTTACTTGATGAGTGGGCGATCCTTCCATCCTTGATATTTATGGGAGTGGGCGCCATGACAGACTTTGGTCCGCTGATTGCCAATCCCAAGAGCTTTCTGCTCGGAGCAGCAGCACAGTTTGGTATCTTTGCAGCTTATTTTGGTGCGATCGCCCTTGGCTTTAACGATAAGGCAGCGGCAGCAGTATCCATCATTGGCGGCGCCGATGGTCCTACATCCATTTTCCTTGCTGGTAAGCTTGGGCAGACTGGTCTGCTCGGACCGATCGCAGTGGCAGCTTATTCATACATGTCCTTAGTGCCGATCATTCAGCCGCCAATCATGAAACTCTTGACAACCGAGAAGGAGAGACAGATCAAGATGGCGCAGCTGCGTCCGGTTTCTAAATTTGAGAGGATTCTCTTCCCGATCATTGTTACGATCGTTGTATGTCTGATCCTTCCTACAACGGCTCCGCTTGTCGGTATGCTGATGCTGGGAAATCTCTTCAGGGAGTCAGGCGTGGTAAGACAGCTTCAGGAGACAGCTTCCAATGCACTGATGTACATCGTTGTTATTCTGCTTGGTACTTCTGTAGGTGCTACAACTAGCGCCGAGGCATTTTTGAACGGGGATACGATCAAGATCGTTGTGTTGGGTCTTGTTGCATTTATGTTTGGTACGGCAGCGGGTGTCCTCTTCGGCAAACTGATGTGCGCATTGACGAAGGGCAAAGTAAATCCGCTGATCGGATCGGCAGGCGTTTCAGCTGTTCCTATGGCAGCGCGCGTTTCGCAGAAGGTTGGTGCGGAGGCGGATCCGACGAACTTCCTGCTCATGCATGCGATGGGACCGAATGTTGCAGGTGTTATCGGTACAGCAGTAGCGGCCGGAACATTCATGGCGATTTTCGGGGTATTTTAAAAATAATAATTAGGAGGAAATTCCTCCTATATGGGAGAGAGTTTTCTTCAGATTGACAAGGAGGAATAGAAATGTCAGATATAGAAAAGAAACCGATCAAGATTACTGAGACTGTTCTTCGTGATTCGCATCAGTCTTTGATCGCTACGAGAATGCCGACTGAGTTTATGCTTCCAATCCTTGAGACCATGGATCAGGTTGGATATCATTCCTTAGAGTGCTGGGGTGGTGCGACATTTGATGCGTCTCTCCGGTTCCTGAAGGAAGATCCATGGGAAAGACTCAGAAAGATCAGGGATGGGGTCAAAAACACGAAACTGCAGATGCTTTTCAGGGGTCAGAATATTTTGGGCTACCGCCACTATGCAGATGACGTTGTTACTGAGTTTGTTGAGAAATCGATTGCAAACGGAATCGATATCATTCGTATTTTCGACTGTTTTAATGATCTTAGGAATCTGCAGTGCGCTGTGAATGCAGCAAATGCTGTCAAGAAGAGAGAGGGGCGCGGTGAGGCGCAGATCGCTCTGTCTTACACATTGGGTGATGCATATACACTTGAATACTGGATGAAGATGGCAAAGGACATCGAGGAGATGGGTGCTGATTCTATCTGTATCAAGGACATGGCAGGACTCTTGGTTCCATACAAGGCTGAGGAGCTCATCAAAGCCATGAAGTCTGCGACAAAGCTTCCGATCCAGCTGCATACGCACTATACATCGGGTGTTGCTTCCATGACATACTTAAAGTCTGTCGAGGCAGGTGTGGATGTCATTGACTGTGCGATCTCTCCGTTTGCACTTGGCACATCCCAGCCGGCGACTGAGGTTATGGTAGAGACATTCAAGGGAACACCATATGATACAGGATTTGACCAGAATCTTCTGGCAAAGATCGCGGATTATTTCAGACCATACAGGGAAGAGTGCTTAAAGAGCGGTCTGCTCAATCCCAAGGTGCTCGGTGTAGATATCAAGACATTGATGTATCAGGTGCCGGGTGGTATGTTATCAAACATGGTCAGCCAGCTGAAAGAGCAGAATGCAGAGGATAAATACTATGACGTGCTTCAGGAGATCCCTAGAGTGCGCAAAGATCTGGGTGAGCCGCCTCTCGTTACCCCGTCTTCACAGATCGTTGGTACACAGGCTGTGTTTAATGTGCTGATGGGTGAGCGCTACAAGATGGCGACGAAGGAGACAAAGGCAGTTCTCCACGGTGAGTATGGTCAGACAGTCAAGCCGTTTAATAAGGAAGTTCAGGATAAGGTGCTCTCGGCAGAGGAGAAGGAGACGATCATTACCTGTCGTCCGGCAGATAAACTTCCAAACGAGTTAAAGAAGATCGAAGAGGAGATGAAAGAGTGGAAACAGCAGGATGAGGATGTGTTGTCCTATGCATTGTTCCCTCAGGTTGCCATCGATTTCTTTAAGTATCGTCAGGCACAGCAGGAGAAGGTTGATATGACCCAGGCTGACACCAAGAACGGTGCATATCCTGTTTAATTAGCGCTGGAACTGTTTACTGGTATCGGGTTAAAGTGGTTTTAACCCGATACTTTCGCAGTTCGGTATACCTGTGAGAAAGGCATGGATGATGAAATGGCAAGGAAATAATTGATTACAAAGGACAAAATATCGGAGACAGCCTTTGCTCTGGCAAGAGCGGAGGGGATAGAAAACGTTACGGCCAGAAAACTGGCAGCGCAGATCGGATGTTCCACACAGCCAATATTCAGGGTTTATGCAAATATGGGTGAACTCTATTCGGAAATATATCAGAGGGCGATCGAGGCCTTCGGTGATTACTATGGAAATTACAAGTCGGAGGTGGTCACACCATTCATACACCTGGGACTTGCTTATATAAATTATGCAAAGGAAGAGAGAAAATTGTTTCAGCTCCTGTTTCAGTCGGAACACAGGGGGGACAGAGGGCTCTTTGAGCTCCTAAACGGCAAATCGGGAGCAGTCAGCAGAGAGATCAACAAAGCGTCAGCATCAGGATGTCAGAATCCGAGCGGGCTGTTCATGAAGATGTGGATCTTTATACATGGATGCGCCTGTATGGTCCTCACCGGGGATTATGACCTGACAGAGGAAGAAACGATCGATTTGCTGCAGGATATATATAATAGCTGCTCATGATCCGTCTGGATAAAGCACAGAATAGTATGTTAAATGCGCTGAGGATGAGGAATTTTGATGGACGCAAAACGGGATACGATATCAAGAATAAATGAAAAGTTTAATAAGATGAGCAAATCCCACAAGAAGCTTGCCACTTTTGTCATTGACCATTATGAACAGGCAGCTTTCATGACAGCGGCAAAACTTGGAAAGGCAGTGGGGATCAGCGAAGCGACCGTTGTGCGGTTTGCGTATGCACTAGAATACGAAGGATATCCCGAGTTTCAGGAGGCGTTGGCTGAATGGGTCAAAAAGAAGTTGAACGCAGTGCAGTCGATCGGTGCCAAATATGGGGCAAGTACGCAGGCGGAACTTTTGACTTCTGTGCTGAGTTCCGATATTGAGAAGATCGAGGATACGATCGAACACATCGATGCGCAGTCCTTTGAGGCGGCTGTCGATATCATCCTGGCAGCAAAGCATGTATATATTATCGGGATCAGAAGCTGCAAGCCGCTTGCACAGTTTCTGCACTTTTATCTCAATATGATCCGTGGGGATGTCTATCTGCTCGATTCGACCAGCACTTCGGAGACCTTTGAGCAGATGCTGCGGATCAATGAAAAGGATGCGGTGATCGGAATCAGTTTTCCGAGGTATTCTATGAGGACACTCAAGGCGATGGAGATGGCAAACGATAAAAATGCAAAGGTGATCACACTGACGGATACGATCCATTCACCGATGTGTCTCTACTCAGCGTGTAATCTGCTGGCGAGAAGTGATATGGTGTCGATCGTGGATTCGCTTGTGGCGCCGCTAAGTCTGATCAATGCGCTTGTGGTGGCGTTGTGCCTGCGCAGACCGGACGAGGTAAAGCGGAGTCTGGAATCTCTCGAGAAGGCATGGGACAATTATCAGGTTTACTTGAAGGATGAGATCAATTTTATAGATGAGGATATGCTGAACACACCATTGCAGGCTCAGATGGGACAGCGGAAAAAGAGGTAGGTAGAAAGATAAAGAGGAGTAAACAATAGTGGACATCGTAGTTGTAGGCGGCGGTGCTGCGGGGATGATGGCGGCGGTCGCAGCGGCGGGAGCACAAAGTGATCCTCCTTCTGCATATAAGGTTTATCTGATCGAAAAAAATGAAAAGCTCGGGAAAAAATTGTTCATCACAGGGAAAGGCAGGTGCAATGTGACAAACGCCTGCGAAGTTGAAGATTTTTTTCAGAATGTGATGGAACATGCGAAATTCCTGTACAGTGCAGTGTATGGATTTGACAATCATGCAGTTATGGACTTTTTTGAGAAAGCAGGCTGCCCGTTGAAAATCGAGAGAGGTCAGCGGGTGTTCCCACGATCCGACCACAGCTCTGATATCATCAAAGCGCTGGAACAGGAACTGAAAAGGCTTGGTGTACAGATCCTGCTGAATACAGAGGTGAGGGCAGTCAGGACAATGCAGCTCGAATCCCAGGGAGATCATGTAAATAGCGATGCCGGAGAGTCCGTTGATAAATATCACAAGAAGAAGCAAAGCAGCAAAAAGAAGCAGACATATCGTGCAAGGATAACAGGCATTGCCTTATATGATAAAACCACACGGAGAAATTCCGAATTGAACGTCGACAGATTGATCGTAGCGACAGGAGGCTGCTCTTATATCCTGACCGGTTCCACAGGCGATGGATATCGGTTTGCAGGGGAATGCGGGCACAGTATCACGCCGACAATGCCGGCGCTTGTGCCATTTTCTGTGAAGGAGGAGTGGTGCTATAAGCTGCAAGGTCTCTCCCTGAAAAATGTGAAGGTGAGTTTGGAGCTTGACGGAAAACAGATCTATTCCGATCTTGGCGAAATGCTGTTCACGCATTACGGTGTCAGCGGACCGCTGATCCTGAGTGCGAGCAGTCATTATGTGCATAAGGCATCAAGTGTCTCCGATGGAAAACTTTATATTGACCTGAAGCCGGCGCTTACCCACGAACAGCTTGACAAGCGGATTCTCAGAGATTTTGACGACAATAAGAACAAACAGTTCAAGAATGTGATCAGCGGTCTGTTTCCCGCAAAGCTGGTGCCTGTTATGCCTGTTTTGGCGGGGATCGATGCGGACAGGAGAGTCAATGAAGTCACAAGGGAAGAGCGGGAGCGTTTTGTGCAGACGATCAAGCACATGGAACTCACGATAACAGGTGTGCGTGATTATGACGAGGCAGTGATCACAAAGGGCGGCGTATCGGTTGGCGAAGTATCACCCTCGACGATGGAATCAAAGCTGGTCAAGGGACTGTATTTTGCGGGGGAAGTGCTTGATCTAGATGCGCTTACAGGAGGATATAATCTGCAGATCGCATGGTCTACAGGACATCTGGCAGGGATAAGTGCGGTGTCTGGCACAGTGCAGGATGGGAATATTACATAATTTTATGGAAGATAGGAGAAACTAACAGATGAGTAACAATATCGCAATCGCAATCGATGGACCTGCGGGGGCAGGAAAAAGCACGATCGCGAAACTGATCGCAAAGAAAAAAGGATACATCTATGTGGATACCGGTGCGATGTACCGCGCCATGGCACTGTATCTCATAGAACAGGGGATCGGGGCTGACGATCAGCAGCGCATCAGCGAAGCGGTTCCCGGTGTGGATGTGACGATCACATACGAGAACGGCGAGCAGGTCGTGTGGCTCAATGGCAGGAATGTAAATGGTCTGATCCGCACAGAGGAAGTTGGAAAGATGGCGTCTGCAAGCAGCGGCAATAAAGAAGTGCGCAGAAAACTTGTGGAACTACAGCAGGCGCTTGCCAGGAAGGAAAGTGTGGTCATGGATGGCAGGGATATCGGAACCTGTGTGTTACCCGATGCCGATGTAAAGGTCTATCTGACTGCGGACAGCCATGTGAGGGCGGTGAGACGTTACGAGGAGCTCCAGGCAAAGGGACAGGACTGTGACCTTGAAACGATAGAGAAAGATATCATTGACAGAGATTATCAGGATATGCATCGGGATATCTCTCCGCTGCGTCAGGCTGAGGATGCAGTGCTGCTGGATTCCTCCCATATGACGATCGAGGAAGTGGCACAGGCGATCATCGGGATGTGTGACGGAGCGCAGGAGGAATAGGCATGGAGGTAGTCGTCACAAAGTCCGCCGGCTTCTGCTTTGGGGTGAAACGGGCTGTTGAACAAGTGTACGAACAGGTCCATCAGGGCAAAAAAGTGTACACCTATGGATCGATCGCCCACAATGAAACGGTCGTAAAGGAACTGGAAGAACAGGGTGTGGCTGTGCTGGAGAGCAGGGAGGAGCTTGAGGGACTGACCGAGGGTACAGTGATCATACGTGCGCATGGTATTCCAGAGGAGATCTACGGACTGCTGGAAGCGAAAGGACTGGAGTACATTGACGCAACCTGTCCGTTCGTGAAGCGGATTCACAAGATCGTACAGGAGCAGTCTGCGCAGGGGCGGCGCATTATTATTATAGGAAATAGCGGGCATCCTGAAGTAGAAGGGACCAAGGGATGGACAAAAAATCCGGCTGTTGTGATCGAAACACCGGAACAGGCACAGAATTTTGAGGCGAAAAAAGACGAAAAATTATGTATTGTGTCACAAACGACATTTAACTACAAGAAATTTCAAGATTTAGTTGAAATTTTTCGAAAAAAAGGTTATGATATAATTGTTGCGAATACTATATGCAATGCAACTGAGGAACGTCAGAGGGAGGCGATCGAGCTGGCAGCCAGAGCTGACGTTATGATTGTGATAGGTGGTACTCACAGTTCCAACACACGGAAGCTTTACGAACTATGCCGAAGTGAATGTGAGAATACTTACTATATACAAACACTGGAAGACCTGCAATTAGAGTTACCTAATTCTGTAGAACTAGTGGGCATCACAGCGGGGGCTTCTACCCCAAACAAAATAATTGAGGAGGTTCAAAATTATGTCAGAATTAACTTTTGAACAAATGTTAGAAGAATCATTAAAAACTATTCATACAGGAGAGGTAATTGAAGGTACAATCATCGACGTCAAGCCAGATGAAGCGATCCTTAACATCGGTTACAAGTCAGATGGCATTCTTACACGTAACGAGTACACCAATGAGCCAAATGTTGACCTTACAACGATCCTGAATCCTGGTGACAAGATGGAGGTTAAGGTTCTCAAAGTAAACGATGGTGAGGGACAGGTTCTCCTGACCTACAAGAGACTTGCTGCTGACAGAGGCAACAAGAGAATTGAAGAGGCGTTTAACAACAAGGAAGTATTGACAGCAAAAGTATCACAGGTATTGGACGGCGGTTTGAGTGTAGTGGTAGATGAGGTTCGCATCTTTATCCCTGCAAGCCTGGTATCAGATGTGTATGAGAAGGATCTGAACAAATATGCCGGACAGGACATAGAGTTTGTGATCAGCGAATATAATCCTAAGAGAAGAAGATACATCGGTGATCGCAAGCAGCTCATCTTTGCAAAGAAAGCTGATATGCAGAAGGAATTGTTTGCAAGGATCAGCGTCGGCGATGTTGTGGAAGGTACTGTTAAGAACGTCACAGATTTTGGCGCGTTCATCGACCTTGGAGGAGTAGATGGTCTGCTTCATATCTCGGAGATGTCATGGGGACGCGTTGAGAATCCTAAGAAGGTATTTAAGGTTGGTGAGACATTAAAGGTGCTGATCAAGGATATCGACGGAACAAAGGTTGCACTGTCACTCAAATTCGATGATTCCAATCCGTGGAAGAGTGCATCAACAAAGTATGCAGTTGGCAATGAAGTGACAGGCAAGGTTGCCAGAATGACTGATTTTGGTGCGTTTATTGAACTTGAGCCGGGTATTGATGCGCTGCTGCATGTTTCTCAGATTGCCAAGGAGCATATCGAGAAGCCTTCAGATGTTCTGACAGTAGGGCAGGAAGTTACGGCGAAGGTTGTAGATTTTAATGAGGAAGGCAAGAAGATCAGCCTCAGCATCAAGGCGCTGCTTGTTCCGGAAGCTAAGGAGACACAGACAGTAGAGACAAAAGGAGATGATTCTGATGTTGTGTCTGTTGATATTGATGCAGTGATCGCAAAGCAGGAAGCAGAGGATGCTGAATAGATTTTGAGCGTGTGATAATATGATATCAGAGCATGTTGTTCTGATATCATATTTGTTCGTCTTATTGAAAAAAGCGCAGCGGCGCTAAGCGGGAGTGTGCAAGGGAAATATATGAATAGAAAGGGGAATACTCATGGCATATGATTATGAATATTTCAAAAAAGAAGTTTTTGCACTGACCAAAATTGATTTGAACGCATACAAAGAAAAACAGATGAAGCGCAGAATCGATACCCTGATTGCAAAGCACAAAGTGACGGGATATGACAAATTTGTGGCAAGGCTTCGGGATGACAAAGCTGTTTTTGATGATTTTGTAAATTATCTCACGATCAATGTATCAGAGTTTTATCGAAATCCTGAACAGTGGAGATTGATGGATAAGGAGATCATACCGGAACTGATCGGCAGGTTTGGCAAGAACCTGAAAGTGTGGAGTGCAGCGTGTTCAACAGGGGATGAGCCGTATTCGCTCGTGATGGCGCTCTCAAAACATATTCCGCTGAATCAGATCAATATTATAGCAACCGATATTGACAAACAGGTGATCGAGAAAGCGAAGGTGGGGTTGTACAACGAAAAGAGCATTGCTGCTGTGCCGGATGATCTGAAAAAGAAATACTTTACGAAAGTTGGACCTTCTTATCAGATCGCTAATGAGATCAAGGCGAGAGTGCAGTTCAAACAGCACAATCTGTTGAAGGATACATACCCTGACAAGTGTGATCTGATCGTGTGCAGGAATGTGTTGATCTATTTTACGGAGGAGGCAAAGGATGAAGTGTTCCGCAAATTTAATACTTCGCTGAAGCCGGAAGGAATCCTGTTTATAGGAAGCACAGAGCAGATCATGAACTACAAAGAAATCAACTATGACAGAAAGAATTCATTCTTCTATATTAAGAATAAATAAGATGGATTTTGATAAAAATTCCAAGGCTGGTTAAACAGTCTTGGAATTTTTGTGATATGCACCCATCATCTCAAAGATGTGGTGCGCGTATAGATTGAAGGCATCACGCTGTGTTTTCAGTTCATCTGTCAGTTCAAAGAATAAAGCTTTCTCATCATAATCCTTTTTGAAAAACGGAGTAAAAACAATATCCCACTGAGGAAGGTAAGAAGATTTTTTTCTGGTGTAACAGTTTCTTGCAGTGGCCTGTGTGCGGTGATCCTTGTCGACAAAGGATGCGACTGCTTTATGGATGGCAATATCTTCTTTTGGCAGATAGTAGTAATCTTTGTAATTGGAATAGAAGTATTTCAGTTCACCCTCATAAATCGGGACACGGAGTTTGCCGTCTTCTCCACAGCCTGTAAAATAACAGCTGTTAGCACTGTAAGACATCTCTGTGGGAAGCGGAGTGGGCAGTTTCAGGTTCATGATGATCTCCGAGCACTGTTTCTGATTCACGTCCCTGTAATAGTTTGCCTGAACTTTTGTGACCTTGACAGGCAGCTGAAAAAGGTCAGGGATCGCAAGGGCAGCAACGATCTCAAGCATTCCCTTTACATCTTCTTCGTTGTGGAGCAGGAGAAAGTGTTCCTTTTCCGGATCATGGTTCAGGACATACTCGTGATAAATGTCGATCAATTCGCCGCCTGTGTACTGATCCTCTCGGGTTGTGGCGGTGACAAAATTTTCAATTGTCTTTTGCTTGCAGTTTGGCAGCTTTAGGAATGACTTGTAAGGGGACAACCGCCTGTAGATATCGATTCCCTCAAAGTCATCAAAGCTGAAATGGATATTGTACTGCTGCAGTTTGCTCTGCAGATAAGGGATATCGAACTGATTTCCATTAAAGTGGATCAAATAGCGGTACGGTCTGGCAAATGAGACAAAAGCGTTCAATACATTGATCTCGTCCTCATAGTTGGTGGCAAGCCATTGAATAGAGCGCCAGCAGGCGGGGCAGTCCGCACGCTTGTCAAGATAAGCGCATCCGATCATGTAGAGACTGGAGCTGCGCACGTACAATCCTGTTGTCTCGATATCAAGAAACAGTGTATGTTCTGGTACACATAAATTTTCAATTGGATATTTCGGGGATAAGATTCCCAGATCTTTCTGAATGCATTTCATAGCCGTGTTATACACATTCCTTTCCTGGTCGTCAGTTTAGAAATCCTGCCAGCGCCGGGCAGTTCTTTAACTTACCATCTATTATAACTTACCATATGCGTGGATCGGTGTCAAAATATTTGTGCATTTATAAATATGTTTGAGTTGATGAGGATTGATTGGGGATTTATCTACAAAGAAATGATAGATGTTTTCCGCAGTCAGCCTGAACAGGGAAGTGTGCGTGCTGACCACGGAAGTGAAAGAGCTGTCGAAATGGTTATTGTGCAGGTATCACAAGGGTCTGGTTGGCAAAGATGGTATAATCTTTCCGAATACGATCTTTGTTGGCGTCATAGATTTTTCTCCACTGCTTCCTGTCTCCGTAAACTTTCCCGGCAATTTTGGAGAGATTGTCACCGCGCTGTACGACATATGTGTCGGAAATGGATGGCTGCGCTGGAATTGCGGACGTCTCTGCTGGGATCTCGGGAGCCGGTGTTGTCACTTCGGAAGCTGACGTCTCGGGAACTGCCGGTGCTGTCACCTCGGGAACTGCCGGTGTTGACACCTCGGGAGCTGGCATCTCAGGAACTGTCAGCGCCGGAGCGGGGACAGCGGCTGCATTTCCGTAGAAAACTTCGGAAAATGCGTCTGATAAGTCGGGTTTTGTCCAGAAAGCGGCGCTGCCGTCTATCATACCGATTGCAGCCACATCTGACAACTCGTAGGGATAGCCCACGTAAAAGGACCCTACGCCATCAAACAGCTCATCTGCATACTCCGGAGACGCATAAACTGTATAGTATGTGCCTGTTTTGCGGTACGCCAGACCTTCGCCGCTGTCTGTCACTTCTTCAACATCAAAATCTGTCTGTCCGCATACGGCTGTGATCACACTGTCAGTATAAGTCACGGTCAGAATGCTGTCGTCTATGAAAACCTCGCTAAAAATCCAGTTGGCATTGACTTTATAGGTCCCGCTCAGCTGCATCCCATGGAAGCTTCCGGTGATGTCATATCCCTCGTTATTTTCAAACCAATGTGCGGAGAAGGTCCCGTCTCCTTCTGGAAAGTCCATGCGATAGGTTCCTGTAAACGATTCATAGTGATCGCTGGCAAGTGCGATGGTAGTTCCGGTTCCCTGGCGCAGATTGTTTTCCATCTGACCGAAGTACCAGTAGTATCCGGATGGGCTCACATACATCATCGCTTTCATATTGCCGTCAAGGCTGGTGACATATCTGTCCGCGCCGCTGTTTCTGATCATTTCCGCACAGGTGTGAGCATGAAAAGGGAAACAGTCATGAATGATCTGTAATGAAATAATATATATTTTTGCAAAAATTAGTGAAATTTTATCAAAAAAATAGTATAATGGACATAAATATATTTGATGTCAGGACTGTCTGACAGGAATCATCAAAATCAAAAAAGGAAAGAAGGAGCGGAAGATGGCAAAACTTACATTTCGAGGCGGCGTACATCCCTATGACGGCAAAGACCTGTCAAAGGATAAGCCGATGAAAACCATTGTGCCAAAGGGTGAGATGGTATATCCACTCAGCCAGCATATCGGTGCACCGGCGGTTCCATTGGTGAAAAAGGGTGACAGAGTACTCGCCGGACAAAAAATAGCGGAGGCGGGCGGATTTGTGTCAGCCCCGATCTATGCGACGGTATCTGGTACGGTGAAGGCTATAGAGCCCCGGC
>CAJUQU010000031.1 GCA_910588595.1 uncultured Lachnospiraceae bacterium
GGAACCTACTGGGGTTCACGGGCTTCTTAAGCAGCGCAAACTTTTTACTCACAAGAACATATTATAATTTCCGTTAAGCAGCTCCATCTGTTTCGTTCCCAGCATTTCAGGCGCAAATACAATATCAACATCATTTGCGCAGGCAAGCTCTAAACCTTTCGCAAGGCGCGTTTCAATCTCCTGTTCGTGATTAGGGTGATCTATATACATCTTTTTCAATTCATATTGACTCACCGCAACATTTTTATAATGTGGGACTATCAGATCCTGTCGATCAGACACTGGTACAAATCCCACCCGTAGATGTCCATTTGTTTTATCCTCTTTACTCTCTTCTTCATATTCATATGGAATAATGATATTGTGAATCACATAATGCGGTTTCCACTCAAAATAGCAGATATTACATAATTCGCCATTTAATTCCGAAAATGCATGCCTGTTTGATGTGATCCTATCTCTCTCCTCGCCATTATCGAGCAATGAAACCGATTTGAATATTGGCAGTTTAGGATTGATCCATATTCCAACCTCTTCGTAGTTATCATTCAATGAGTCAATTTCATTATACGAATATGCCCGCATTGGAATCAGATTATAAATGGACAATTTTCCTTTAGTATCCTTCTTTGAAATATCTTCATATGTCAATCGTTGATCCATCCATATACACATATGATATGCCGAAAGAATACTCTCTTGATTTTGCTCTGATACTATTCCACACACCTTTTGATGCAGTAATTGTAGAAAATCATCTAAATCATCATTCTGAAATATGATCTTTTCCAGCTCATGACGTATTCTTTCACCTACACATTCAAAATCCGCCAGTGCATGAATCATCTGAAACGGCATAGTGAATCGTTGTAGATAACCAAATAGCTTTGCCAAAATATTCATAAACAAAACTGACTGTTTTTTCGTCATTATTTTCTCCCCTTTTTAATAATTTTATCAGACTACACCTTAAAAATCAACATTTCAGTTACATTTCAATTCATTTTTATTTCAATTTTATTTCTAATACATTCCATAACTCTACAAGAAAATTTGCACGCAATCATGAAACTCCGCGCATCCCATGCGCCGCATAGCAGCATATTTTCTCCGCGCAGACACAAAAAGAGTCCTGTACTAAACAGAACTCTTTCACATAATTATCCAGCCTTTCCCACAGCAAGAAACTCTATAAACTGGCAAAATATCCCCTACATTGTATCCAATGCCGTATACATAGTCATCATTGGAGCCATACATGCGGCTACCAGTCCGCCAACTACTACTGCAAGCACTACGATGATCATAGGTTCCAGGGCTGCCATCAGTGATTGGACTGCCATCTCCACTTCTTCATCATAATAATCCGCCAGCTTGTCCAGCATCTCCTCCGTGTTTCCGGACTCTTCACCGATGCGGAGCATGTGGTACACCATCGGCGGAAACATGCCGCAGTCCTCGAGCGGGCGCGATAATGGCATACCGATCGATACCTGATCTGATGCATCTTTTAAGGCTTCCTTGAAATACACATTTCCCATGATCCCGGACACGATCTCTGTCGCCTCGACAAGGGATACGCCAGAGCCTAACAAAGTGCCGAGTGTCCTTGCCATCTGCGCTGATGCCGACTTCACGGTCATATTCTTAAACATCGGGATCTTTAATGTAAGCAGTCCGAAAAAATGCTTTCCAGCATTGGTCTTGGCGAAATAAATAATTACTGCAGCTATTCCTGCTACAACAGGTACTATGATAAACCAATAGTTGATCAGCGCATCGCTCAACGCCACATAAAATTTTGTGATACCCGGCAGCTCCGTACCGAGATCGACAAACATCGATTCATAAGAAGGAATCACGACGACCAGCATGACAATCGTAATAACGATCGCAATGATAAATACTGCTATCGGATAAATCATCGCTTTCTTGACAAGCGCCTGTGTCCTGCTGGATTTTTCAAGCTGTGTGGAGACACGCTCCATGGCAATATGCAATGTACCTGACGCCTCACCTGCTGCTACCATGTTCACCATGAGTTCCGGAAACACTTTGGGATGATCCCCGAGCGCCTGTGCAAGTGTATCACCTTTTTCGATGCCGACCCTTACCTCATTCAGCGCATCCTTTAACCGCTTGTTTTCTGTCTGTTCATACAACATGCGAAGCGTCTCCATGATCGTCACGCCCGCTTTGTTCATGCTGACAAACTGGCGGCACATGACACTCAGATCCCGCGCTGTCGGATAACCTCCGATCTGAATGTTGATATCCTGTGTCAATATACTCTGTCCCTTGACAGTCACAACCGTGAGTCCCTGACTTCTGAGTTTACTCTTTACCTCTTCCTCGCTGTTTGCCTCTATAGAACCTTTTGCCTCTTTTCCAAGCTTATCTATGGCCTCATATCCATACTTTGCCATGTCTGCATCTTACCCCTTTCTCTCCCGATCACACTGCCCTGACAGCCAGAACAATATGATCAAGTTAATACACATTTTATGAGTCAAAAGATATTCTCACAACTTCCGCAAAGGAAGTTGTCCCGTCAAGCACATACTCTGAACCACTCATGCGCAGTGTGCGCATTCCTTCTTTGATCGCCTTATCTTTCAGCACATCTGCGCCCTCACGCCTGCTGATGATCTGTTTAAGTGCAGGCGTCATTTTCATGATCTCATACACACCGATCCGCCCTTTAAAACCTGTATTTTCGCATTTTGCACAGCCGCAGGGCTCATAGATCGTGACATCCTGACTGACATCCACCCCCATAAACTCTTTCTCATCCTCTGTTGCCTGTTTGGGCCTTTTACATACAGGGCAGAGACGTCTGACAAGACGCTGGGCGATAACACCGATCACGGAGTCCGCTATCAGGTAGGATTCGATCCCCATATCTTCCAGACGGGTGATCGAACTTGCAGCTGAGTTCGTATGCAATGTGCTCACCACAAGATGCCCCGTAATGGACGCCTGTACCGCGATCGCCGCGGTCTCTGTATCTCGGATCTCACCGATCATGATGATATCCGGATCCTGTCGCAGAATGGAGCGCAGCGCACTCGCAAAAGTCAACTCTGCCTTAGGATTCACCTGCACCTGATTAATGCCATCGATATTTGCCTCGACAGGATCTTCTACTGTGATAATATTCACATCATTGGTGTTTAACTCACTCAGCGCGGTATATAGTGTCGTTGACTTACCGCTACCTGTAGGTCCTGTCACCAGCAGGATTCCGTGCGGATTCTTGATGATATAGTCAAACTGCTCCAGCTCATACGGTTTCAGACCTAACTGACTCTTCTCCCTCGTCAGTGCCATCTTGGCGGTGAGTCGCATAACCACTTTCTCGCCAAATACAGTCGGCAGTATAGAAACACGGATATCATATTCCACGTGATCTACCACCTGTGTGATACGACCGTCCTGAGGTTTTCTCTTCTCGGAAATATCCATGCCGCCTATGATCTTGATACGCGCTATGATGGCAGGAAGCACTGACACATTGTAGGTCGCTTTTTTCTGAAGTACACCGTCAATACGGTAACGGACACGTATGTAATCTTCCATGGGCTCGATATGAATATCAGATGCGCGCTGGCGCACTGCCAGGTCGATCATTTCCTTGACAAGCTTCACGATCGGAGAACTGTTGATCTCATCCTCCTCGTGCACATCAGTCTCAACTTCGAGTTTCTTTTCTTTTGCATATTGATTCAGGGCATGTTTCATCTCGTCCTGCCCATGATACTTATCGATGGCAAGCATGATACTCCGCGTTGTCGCGACAACCGGCTCTACCAGATAGTTCGTGATGATGGATATATCCTCCTGTGCATAGGTATCCAACGGATTTTCCATCGCCACACGCAGGACATTCTTGTTGGACTCACTGAAGGCAAACGGCATCATGGTATACTTTTTGAGAATATTTACAGGAACAAGTTTTGTCACTGACTTATCGATACTGATGTTCTGCAGGTCGACGATCTCAATGTTCAGCTGATTGCTCAGTGCCACTGCGATGTCATCCTCAGTGATGATCCCTTCATCGACGAGGATCTCGCCCAACTTCATGTTGCGCTCTTTCTGTTTTGCCAGTGCGCGCTCTAGCTGCTCCTGCGTGATATTGCCTGTCTCTACCAGCAGGTCGCCCAACCGTATTCTCTTTCTGTTAAAATCCATACAATCCCACATCCTTTTCAATATTCGGCGTCATTTTGCGCTCTCATACTAAATAGTATAGCTTTTTGAATATCGATTTGCAATAATTACGGATTTATTTGTGATTTTTTGCAGACTATACTATATGATAAAATTCTCTGTACCACTGCGCAAAATTTCTGAGGCCATCCCGCAGACTCGTAGACGGCTTAAACCCAAAATCGTGCTCTAGTGCACTTACGTCGGCATATGTTACCTCCACATCTCCCGGCTGCATTCCCACAAGTTCCTTGTGCGTCTCAAAGTCATAATCCTGCGGCAGTACTCCCGCCCGCTTTAACTCATCCTGCAATATCTCTACAAAATCAAGCAGATTTTCGGGCTGATTGTTTCCGATATTATAGATACGGTACCTCACACCATCCTCGTCTGGGAGGGGGGCACACTGCATGACAGCCTGTACACCTGTGACAATGTCATCAATGTAGGTAAAGTCACGCTTGCAGTTTCCATAGTTGAATATTTTGATCGTCTCATCCCTGACCAGTTTATCCGTAAACCCGAAATATGCCATATCGGGCCGCCCTGCGGGTCCGTATACCGTAAAAAAACGCAGACCCGTTGACGGGATCCCATAGAGTTTCGTGTAGGAATGCGCCAACAATTCATTAGATTTCTTGGTTGCGGCGTAGAGTGACACGGGATTATCCACTTTGTCCTCTGTCGCATAAGGTATCTTTTTGTTGCTTCCATATACGGATGATGAACTTGCATACACCAAATGTTCTACTCCCGACGCGCCATTGTCATAACTGTGGCGGCATGCCTCCAATATGTTATAAAAACCGATCAGATTGGACTCGATATAGGCGTCTGGGTTCTCGATACTGTAGCGCACACCTGCCTGTGCGGCAAGATTGACCACCAGCTGGGGCTTGTACATATCAAATACTTCGCACACCTGCGCCTTATCTGCAATAGTTCCTTTGATAAATGTAAAATGACCGGATACAGAAGCTTCCAGCTTTCTGATCTGGCTCAACCGAAATTCCTTGAGGGCTACATCATAATAGGCATTCATGTTATCAATACCTACAATATGCACATTGGCTGCGCTCTTTAATAGCGCCAGCGTGAGACTGGCACCGATAAATCCTGCCGCGCCTGTCACAAGTATTGTTTTATCATCAAGTATTATATTTCTTTCCAGCATTTTATTCGCCCTGTCCCTTCTGTCCTTTTCCAAAGATCAGTGCAGCAAACAGCGCATTTATGTCATCCGGCTCCTGTCCTACCCACTCTTCACTGTATTTGTTTGCCGCCTCGTGCATTCCGAGGCGCTCCATGGCGCCCACAACCCGCATTTTGATCTGTCTTGGCGACTGCTGCCGCCACTGAAACGCGTCAAGCAGCCGCAGACCATCCTTGTAAATCCTGTCATAATCCTTGATCGAATTTAATTTCTTAAAATAATCGTCAACCCAGCCCTGAACATTATATTTATTTTCTGTCCTCTGGTCAATTTCTGACAGCTCCCTGAAGCAGTCAGGATTTTTTTCCCGCTCCTCCTCCATAATCTCTAAGAGCGTTTCGAATGCATTGTACCAACACGCATTCATAATACTGCCATTATCCGATGTCTTATAACACTTGGCAGTCAGATCTTCAAATGTATGCCATTTCATATTTTTTTCCATTATATTACCTTTCTCGTCTATCCGCCATGCCCTACAAAAATAGAATCTTAAATCTTGCTGAGGATCATAGCACAAACTCCATATTTCGCTATTATTTAGTATAACATTTATTAACCATTCTCACAACCAAACATTTGTGTATCCGTTCTCACAAATTTTCCCCCCTCAATCAAACAATATCTCCTCCACTGTCACAAAAGTGTACCCATCATCCGACAATTCATCTACTACCCTGAGTGCTGCTTCAACAGATGTATCATAATAATCATGCATTAGGATGATATCATTCTCTTTTACCTTGTTGACGATCTTCTCTGTGATACGGTTCACATTCTCAGAGCACCAGTCCATGGGATCCACATCCCACAGAACCGGAAACATATTCAGCTCCTTTTCAAAGGACTTATCCCACGAACCGTACGGCGGACGCACATACTGGACCTCCTGACCTGTGATCTCCTTTAGGATTTCATTTGTCTTGATCAATTCTTCCTTATAAGTCTCCCGATTGGATTTGGTTAGCTGTATATGGCTATATGTATGATTTCCCACGAGATGTCCTTCTTCAACCATTCTATTAATAATCTCCGGATGAAGTTCTGCATGTTCTCCTGTGACAAAAAAGGTGACTTTCACACCGCGCTCCTTCAGCCCATCAAGCAGCTGCTCTGTGTATACGGGATGGGGACCGTCATCAAACGTAAGCGCCACACGTCTGATATCAACAAACGTATTCTCAGGAGGAGCCGGATCTACAGCGGCAACCGGGTTCGCGGAAGCAATAGCCGGAATCGATCCAGGGGACAAAAACGGTCTCGCCAGTGCTGTCAAAGTCAAACACACACATATGACATATAGTATATTGAATATATGATTATAATGCTTCATACACAACCGCCCAGGTACACAATATTCATAATTAGGATATGCACAAACTCCGCTGAAGGTTCCCTATAAAATATTATTTGATAAAACATGAAAAATATGCCATTATAGTGTAAGGATCTGTAAAGATTGCGCGTCAGCGTGTTTATTCCGATAATGGAGACTACCACCATGTCAAAAAAAGTATTATTTCTCATCCTATTGCTGCTTTTATGTTTTTTTGCAGGCATCCTTCTGGGAAGTGTGCCTCTTGCTCCTATCAATGTCCTGAGATGTCTGGCTGGCCTTGACAGGGATTCCACAACCTATATACTCGTGAACACAGTGCGTCTGCCGCGGGCGGCGGGCGCCTGCCTTGCCGGTATGGGGCTTGCTGCCGCCGGCGTGATCCTGCAGAGTGTCATGAATAATTCTCTGGCAAGCCCGAACACGATCGGCGTCAACTCCGGTGCCGGATTTGCAGTGATGCTCGCTCTGATGCTCGGCGGAAACTATGCGACAGCTGTCCCTGCCGCCGCATTTATGGGCGCGCTTTCCACCACGCTTGTCATTTTTTTGCTTGCTTACATGGCTGACAGCTCCCGCACGACCATTATCCTTGCAGGTATTACTGTGTCAAGCTTTCTGAGCGCAGGGATCAACACCATCAAACTCCTCGACACAGATATCACTATAAATCTCACAACCTTTATGATCGGCTCGCTGTCGGGCATTACTTTTGATCACCTAAAGTACCCTGCCGCTGCCATTGTCACGGCGCTTTTATTGTCCTTTTTCCTCACAGAACCACTGAACATACTCGGACTCGGTGACGATATTGCGCGCTCGCTGGGGCTGAACGTCACCTCTGTACGACTGATCCTGCTCGTTCTGTCAAGCGTTTTGTCAGGCTGCGTAGTCAGTTACGCCGGTCTGCTAAGTTTTGTGGGACTGATCGTGCCCCATATCTGCCGCAGACTGTTTGGGAATGACGCCCGGTATCTACTGCCCTGTTCCGCCCTGCTTGGCGCCTGCTTTGTGCTGACATGCGATATCCTAGGCCGTGTGGTGTTTGCCCCCTTTGAGCTTCCTGCCGGCGTGCTGATGTCGTTCGTCGGCGGACCGTTTTTTCTGTATCTGCTATTCAAAAAGAAGGGAGGGCGCAGGGTCAATGCTTGAATTTCGTCATGTCAATGTCAGCTGCGGACTTGTTCCAATATTGAACGATATTTCTGCAGTGTTTCAAACAGGTGAGATCACGACAGTCATCGGTCCAAACGGCTGTGGCAAAACCACCCTGCTCCAGTGCCTGAACGGTTCCTCAAAAATTTCGTCGGGCAGCATCCGTCTGGATGGCATAGACTATCTCTCCATGCCTTTAAAGGAGCGCGCGCGCAGACTTTCCTTCCTGCCACAGGTGCGAACTATCATTCCCGCACTGCCCGTCAGAACACTTGTCGAACATGGGCGCTTTCCACATCTGGGATTCTCGCGCAGAAAAACCCAGAAAGATATCGCAATCGTTGAGCATGCCATGGATTTTACACATGTCACCCCCTACGCAGAACAATGCGCAGACACGCTTTCTGGCGGAATACGGCAGCGCGCTTTCTTTGCCATGACACTTGCACAGGGATGTGATTACATTGTGTTGGACGAGCCCACCACATATCTCGACCTAAATGGACAGCGTGAGTTCATGGATATGATATTGCAGCTAAAAAAGCAGGGCAGTACTATCATTCTTGTTCTCCATGATCTCGGGCAGGCACTCCGCATTTCCGACACGCTTGTCATCATGCAGGACAGAAAAATAGCTGCCACAGCCAGCCCAAAAGAATGTCTGCGACAGCATATCATCGAAGATATCTTTGATGTGCGCATCAAAGAATTTTCTGACGACGAAGGATGTTACTACTTTTTCTGCTAATACGCATCCGCTTCCCCGCCATATAGGATATCTGCGAGCTTTTGATACGCCTCTCCCCATCTTGCGTTTGGTTTGAGATTGTACAGCTCCTTCTCCAGCAGAAAATATTTACCGTTCTTCACCGCCGAGAGGCTGTTCCATGCAGGATTGGCAAGCAGCGTCTCCTCGATGTTCTGCCGCACTGCATCGGCGTCCTTCCCCTGTGTCGTCACAAATATAAAGTCGGGATCCGCTATGATGACCGCCTCCATGCTGAGATCATCGAGCAGGCTGTCATCGTCATCTGCGATATTGATACAGCCCAGCTCAGCAAGCATTTCCCCGCCAACATTGCCATAGCTGCCCTTCGCCTTGATACTTGATGCACTTGCCCGCAGAAATACGATCCTGGGCGCTTTCTTTCCCTCCAGATTTCTCTGGTTGACAAGCTCTCTCGCCGCAGCAACCTGCTTCTGCACCTCCGTGCCGTTCTTGACATAGAGATCTTTTCTCCCTGTGATGTCCGTGCAGATCTCCAGCATATTGAGATATTCATTAAAATTGGACACTGAGAAATACGCCACGGTGATACCGGAATCCGTGAGGATCTTTTCCATCTGGATGTCGGCATCTGTATTCGCACTCGCAATAACGAGATCCGGTTTCGCGGCGATGATTTTCTCGATATCCGGCTCCACATGGGACCCAATATTCACCACATCAGCGCCCAGATCCAAGTCAAAGCTGTCCCACGAATCATTGGCGGCTGCCACGACCTCACCGCCGGCAAGCAGCCATATATCCGTAAAACTTCCGATCATGGTCACGACCCTGTCATGGCTCTCCACTGTGACATTTCTGCCGATGTCATCAATAAATGTAATCCCTGTCTCCTCTTCCTGCAGGGACTCCGCTTCCTCCCATTTCTCCGCTTCCTTCTCCAGCTTTTCCTCGAGTATCGTACTCCTTGATTCTTCCTCACTGTGCTCCTCCCCCGCGGCATCGACAGCGCTCCCTGCACCGGTCTCAGCGGCATCTGTATCCGCACATCCCTGCAGCAGCAAAGCTGCCGCCAACAGGGGAAGCATCCATTTTTTGATACGATTTCTGATCATTCCTCACAGCCTCCACTTCCAATCTATTATCACACAAACTGATTCTTTTCTTTGTCGTAATGATAATCAATCCGGCTCAATTTGTCTACTATTTTTGTCATATCTTCTCCCGTATCCTCACAGAAGGATTCGAGGCTTGGGTAAAAATCCCTGAGCTTGAGATTCATAAAACTTAACAACATCGCAGGATCATTTGGTATCATATCACACTCTCCTTTTATGTGCTTAAACTTACTATGATGAGCTCAACACTGAGCACATCGGGCATCCGCCCGGTCTTTACGTTCTCCTCCGCCTCCACACAAGTGCGCAGTGCAGCTTCGAGCTGTGGCTGCTTAAACTGCGCCGCCTGCGGGATATATTTCTTTTTCAGGAAATATGGATTGAGGCCTGTCTGCCTGGCAATATCACTCTCCTGATATCCTTTTGACTTCATTTCTTTTACCTGCAATAACATATGAAACTGACGGGCGATCAGCGCCAGTATCTTCATGGGTGCTTCCTTCAACGCCAACAGGTTGTAGTATAGATTCAATGCCTGCTTCTGCTTTTTCTGTGCGACAGCTTCCACCATGTCAAAGATCTGGTTCTGTATCTGCACAATGCACAGTTCCTCCACGTCGGCAGCGGTGATCCCCTCCTCATAGTATTTGTAACAGACAAGTTTCTCCACCTCCCGCCTGATGTTCTCCATGTTGGTTCCAGTCCTATCGAGCAGCAGGTTCAGCCCATCAGGCGTAATCGACTTATTCTCTTTTTTCAACAATCCCATGATCCACTTGTTGAGCATTGCCTCGTCCTGCATCTCACAGTTCGCCGCATAGCCATTTGCTGTGACCGCCTTAAAAAGCTTGCTCCGCTTATCGACCTCCTCCTCGACAAAAATCATACAGGTGGTATCTGATAGCGTCTTGACGAGCATGGCAATCTGATCATTACCACTCTTAAACCAACCGCTGTTCTCCACGATGATCACCCTGCGATCCGCAAAAAACGGCATCGTGCCCGCCAGGTCAACGACTTCGTTCACATTGATATCCTTGCCGGAGTACACACTGCAGTTCATGGTATCCTCCTCCGGCACCAGCGCTTTTCTCAGATTATCACGGTACTGCCTGCGCAGATATGCCTCCTCTCCATAGAGAAGATAGAGCCTGCTAAACTGTCCGCTCTTGATGTCCTGTGCTATCCTTTTCATTTTGTTATCCTTTTCCTCTATACAATATAAACTACACTCTTAAAAACTGTCCCTCAATGATCTCAATGAATATTTACATCCATATTCTATCAAGTATAGTCATCGATCAATATAGTTCTCCACCTTATATTTCCCGTCCTTTATTCTAATGAAAATGGCTCCTGTGTCCTTTGTCATCCTTATATCACTGCCTATCTCTTCAAACTTCTCGATCGTCTCCGCGTGCGGATGCCCATAACTGTTGTCCTCTGCACATGATATGACAGCAAGTTGGGGGTTGGTCAACGAGATCAACTCTTTTAAATTGGAGTACCTCGAACCATGGTGAGCTGCCTTGTAGATATCAATACCCGCAAAACCAGATATTGTGCATAGATTCTGCGCCGTCATCCGCTCACCGTCAGCCTCAACATCACCTGTCAAAAGTGCTGTGACATGGTCCTGCGTCTCCATTTTCATGACAAGGGAATACGCATTGCGGGAATCCGCTTCATAGTCCCCCTGCGGGTGAAGCACTTCAAACTCCAGTCCACACGCCTCGATCCTGTCGCCGGCTTTCAAGCGATAGACTGGTATCTTTCTGGCTTCACACAGTATTATTAACTCATCATACGCATCATCTTCGATGACAGACTCGGATATGCAGATCCGGCTGATACCGACTTCCATTTTGTCCTCCGCGATATTGCCCGTGTCACCACTGCCGCCCACAAGGATTTCCATCACCCCGGATATATGATCCTTGTCAAGATGTGTCAGAAAGACCGCATCTAATCTGGATACGCCCATATATTTCAAGTACGGAATGATCGTATATGCACCAACCTTACTTTCAGAGGAGCTTCCGCCGTCAACCAGAAAATGCTCCCCTCCTGCGCTTCTGATCCAGATGCAGTCACCCTGTCCCACGTCCAGAAACGTCATCGCCACACCGTCAACTGGGGAATCGCTGAGCAGAGCGACCGCCGCAAGTACTGTCATAAACCTGACTGGCAATGGCAGACCTATGTTGATACCGCGCTTCGCATAGGATCTTCCACGCTGATGTGCCATATACAGAAATACGATAACCCCGCCGTATGCACAAATCCTCCAGTCCTCTGGTCTCCCCACAACCCAGTTCGCAAACGGCATTTTTAGTGATATGACACACAGCCGCTCAAACGCGGAGAGCAGGATATGGCACACCCATCCCATCATCCCTGCCACAGCATATCCAAACGCAACAGGCAGACTTCCCGCCCCAAGGCACAAAAGTCCCGCCGCCATCAGGAAGGACATCGCTGGTATGATCACCAGATTCAGCAAAAACGAATAAATCGGAAATTCATAATACACACAGAGCATGATCGGAAAATGTACGAGAAAGATACTGAGACTTCCACATAATGACAGGGCAGCTTTCTCTGTCAGGCGCTTCCCCTTCCCCAACTCAACAGGTTTGACAACATCAGACAGACATCCTACCCCAAGGATCGCCCCAAAAGAGAGCTGAAATCCCGAATGATACAGATAAAGCGGCTGTTCAAATAAGATCAGCACCGCAGCCAGTGCCAATGCCGTGAGCATGTCATAAGTCCGCCGCAGCATCTGTGCCACAAGCTGCATACCAAACATGAACACCGCCCTGTACGCCGAGCTGCTCATGCCAACCATATCCCCGTAAGCGATCATCAGCCCTATGGACACCACCGCACAGACCGCCTGCGGAATACAGACTTTGCGCAGCATTTTATATAATCCCATGCCCAGCAGCGTGATATGAAGTCCCGAGATCGCCAGGATATGTGCGATGCCGCTCCTCTGAAAAAGCTGTCTGCTCTGTGTGTCAAGCTCTGACTTATTGCCAAGCAGAACCGCCTTCATGATCGATGCATCCTTTGGCGCAAGCGCACTGTCAAACACTCCCTCAAAATGGCATCTAAGCCGATACAGGATTTCGTGATATGCGGAATACCTGCTGCTTTCTGTGCGTATCCTTGTTTTGTAAAGACGAAATTCCACTCCAAGAATGCGATAATAGTCCTGTGCGTCAAATTCGCCTGGATTGCGCGCTGTATCAAAATAAGACACTTCCCCCTCCACAGCGACCACACTCCCAGCCTTTGGCACCACCAGTCCTTCATTGGCTTCTATATAACAGATTACATTCCCTCTCTTTGACGTTTCCCCTTCTTGCCCAGAGCCGGGACTCCATCCCTGGACATTTTTCAGCTCGATCACCAGCATACTCCCCTGATATCCGCTTTTATATTCCTTTTTGCATACTTCCCCCAACAGTGTGATCTGTTCTCCTTCCGGATGATCATGTACCGGATACTGAGGAGGGCTGAATTTTAGATATAAGAACACAGTCACCACAAATGCCACACAGACGCAGCACAGTGGTCTTCTCATTGATATTTATTTCCTCCATATTGACTAATCGACAAGTAACAGATTGCGCTCAAATACTGTGGACGCCTCGTATTTGTCCCGAAACTTTCCATCCTTGTTCCCATCGATAGATATCTGTACTTTGTTTATGTTGCTGAGCTCCACAAGGGAATTGACAAGAGAGTAGACTGTCACATCCGTCGTAACATTGTTGACCGCTGTGAGCATCGCACTGTCAAAAGTCAGATAACAGATATTATCCCTGACCGTGATATTGACCAACTTGGTATCCGGACTGATCGTCGGATAGGTATCGTCATTTGCCGGCCCACTGATCAATTGCTCAACCACCAGCTTTTCCATAGGCACATTTGAGATATCAGCGTTGTGGGCAAGCTCCCTGTTGACTGCAACCAGTCCGTCACCTTCCTCGTTTGCGAAATACAGCCTCAGTGTTACAGTACTATCCACCGCCTCCACCTGTGCGCCAGCATTATTTACAAACATATCCGATGTCATGGCCCCGATCGCATTTCCCGACGTATCTGTCAGCGATTCTCCGTTTACCGTAAGCATCACATAATTGACTTCCGGTATATTTGTAAGGCTTCTGACAAGGGCAGCCCTCGTCAGCACCTCCGTTGTCCTAGAAAGCTCCTTGTATTTCTCCCCAAGCGATACAATCACCTGTTCCCCGTCATAGGAATACGTGATAATGTTGATACCGCTCGTGAGCGTCGCTTTCAACTCTTTATTATCCGGCACAGAACACAACAAAGTCAACACTTCCACGATCATATCTTTCGTGTCAGTACTTGTGAGGTAATGCCTCTCCGTCACAAGCTTTGTCTCACTTTTATTTAGATATGAGATATCGACCGGCGTTCCCTGCGGCTCCTCCTTGCTGCACCCCGTCGCCAGAGCAGCCGCCAGAAGCATCAGACCCAGCAGAAAAAAAACTTTGCGATATCCCCTCAAAGGCTTCCAATCCATAAAAACACCTTTCCGTTTTTGTAAATTATCATTGCGCAATATAAGTGAGCGGTATCTTGACAGAAAATATCGTCCCTACCCCCTCTTCACTGCTCACAGTGATAGAACCCCGGTGTCTGAGTATCGCGCTTTTGGTAATCGCAAGCCCCAGCCCTGTACCGCCGATCTCCTTGGAATGGGATTTGTCCACCCTGTAAAAACGTTCGTATATATGTTCGATCGACTCCTGTGGTATACCCATTCCTGAGTCAGATACTTCAACCGTAAAATATTGATGGTCGGCATCGAGTATCACTTTCACCCAGCCGCCCTTCATGTTATATTTGATCCCGTTTTCAACCAGATTTGACAATGCCAGCGTCAGTTTGACCTCATCCACCTCAGCGCTCACCGGTCTGCGGCTCTCGAAGATCAGCTTGACTTCCGCCCTCGATGCGATCGGTCCCAGACGCTTGAGCAAAAGCTCCAGTACTGCATTGATGTCTACCACATCGACATTGATATCGGTTGATGTCCTTGTCATTTTCACCAGCGACAGCAGATCTGTGATGATCTTGTTTTCCCGATCGATCTCCTCTGCGATATCTGTCATAAATTCACGGTAGAGCTCTGCCGGGACATCCTCCTGCGTGAGCAGGGAATCTGCCAGCACCTTCATGGATGCGAGCGGCGTCTTCAGCTCGTGGGAAACGTTGGAAACAAATTCCTGTCTGGAATCGTCAAGCACTTTCATCCTTCCCATCATCTGATTAAAAGCATCTCCGATATGCTCTGTCTCAATATAATCTGTAACACTGATCTCCTCATCCGTAAATCCGTTCTTCACATCATTGATCGCGTCTGTTATCTTTTCAAATGGTTTTAACATCTTGCGGCTCAGCAGAAGTGCAAAGCCAAATATGACCACCATCGCAACGATTTCCAGCAAAAAAGCCCTGCTTTGGATATATTCATAACCATTTATGATACTGTCCGTTGAAACGCTGGTGAGCATTGCCCCGACAACACGCGACTGATTCTCAAACTTCTCCTCTATGGGAACGATGATCTCAATATATCCCGCCTCTTTGAGACTGTTGGACGCACCTTCGCCCTTTAGGCACTTTATGATCGCCTCTGAGATCAGCGTCTTTCCCTCACTGACTGCATAGGTATCCTTGATGATCCTGAGACCGCCGTCAATGATCAGCACTCGTCCATCATAAAGGTTCGACAACTGCAAAAGCTCCGCATTGACTACGTCATTACTGCTATCAAGCATGTAGTTGTATGTGATCAGATGATCCGCGATGATCCGCACCTGCGTCTGTACCTCAGTCGTTCTCGTCGCGATCGTATTGTCCAGATACCGTTCCAGAATACCGAAATGGAGCACAATGCAGGGAACGATCCCTGCTGCCATGATAATACAAAATATCCTTGTTTTCAGGCTTCTGAAACTCGTGACTAATTTTCCTTTTTTAATCTTATCCCAAAGTTTTGCCACTTTTATCTCCTACCAGGGAACCTATCTATCGATCAGCTATCCTGTTTTCTCCGCAGCCCCTGTACCTATTTGTAATAATAGCCTACGCCCCACTTGGTGTGTACGTATTTGGGTTCACTTGGATTGGGTTCGATCTTTTCGCGCAGTCTCCTGATATGCACATCCACTGTCCTGACATCCCCCGGATAATCCTCTCCCCACACAAGCTTTAACAGATTCTCTCTTCCGTAGACTTTATTCGGATTGAGCACTAACAGTTCAAGAACATCAAATTCCTTCGCCGTGAGATTGACCTCCCTGCCGCTGACATGGAGACGCCTTCCCTCGCAGTCGAGACGCAGGTCGCCCGCCTCTATCACCTGCACCTTTTTCTCATCCGGCTCTTTTACCTTTGTTCCAGTCCTGCGTATGATCGCCTTGATCCTCGCCTTGACTTCAAGGATATTAAACGGTTTGGTAATGTAGTCGTCTGCACCGTACTCGAGCCCGAGTATCTTGTCCATATCCTCCCCCTTTGCGGTGAGCATGATGACAGGTACATCAGAAAATTCCCTGATCTGCTGACATACTTCCAGTCCGGTCAGCTTCGGAAGCATGATATCAAGCAAAATGATATCGTATTTTTTGTTCTTTGCCATCTCGAGCGCCTCTTCTCCGTCATATGCGCACTCGACTTCCATGTCATCCTGTTCCAGACTAAAGCGCAGTCCCTTCACGATCAGCTTTTCATCATCTACAACCAAAACCTTTTTACCCATTACTTCTGAATCTCCCAACTCTCATTAAATCGTTATCTTATCTTTTATCTTTGAAAAAAGTCCGTCCTTGATACCGTCCACTCTCTTGATATCTTCGATACTGCCAAAACTGCCGTTTTTTTCCCTGTAATCAACGATAGCCTGTGCCCTGCTCGCCCCAATCCCTGACACTGATGTCAGTTCCGTGACGGTGGCTGTATTGATGTTGACAAGCCCGGAATCCTGCGCCGCCTGTGCCGTATCCCCTGCCGGACAGAAATATGTCCCTGCCTCCTTAAGTGCCAGCGCTTCCTCCTGCGTCAGGATCACAACCTGCTCTCCGTCCGTGATCGGCCTTGCCATATTGAGGCAGTTCTCGTCAGCGTCCGCTGTCAGTCCCCCAGCCAGCTCAACCGCCTCGTACAGACGGCTTCCCTGTCTTAGGCTGTATACTCCCGGAAGCTCGACCGCGCCGCACACATAGATGTATACCTGCGGCAGACTGCTCCCACCCGCATTCCCTGCATCGGACACATTCTCCAAAAATGACACTTCTGTCATATTACTGTCCTGTGTCTCCACATTGATGGATTCCTGCGCAGTACACTCCTCAACCGTCAGAGCCAACGTAACCTCATCCCGCGCCGATGCACACCCGCAGAGCAGCACCGGAGCTGTCAGCGCAAACAGAAAAACACATGCAGCACACACGAACCTTTTACTGATTATGTTGTTCTTTTCTTTTTTTACCTTTTTAATCATGGATATCACATACTCCTTCTCAGAGCCCCTCTATGCATACCCACTCATTATTTTATGCTAAAACGGATTTTATTACAAGTGTGAATTTTGACATTTCATTCCTATAACCTATTTTCGCAGTACCGATACGCCCTTTCCGCAATATTCTGGTTTTGTGCAAACAGGCGGATCGCCGCCCGCAGCGCAACATCCGTCGTCTTCACAGGCCCCGCTGCATCTGCGGTCCTGATGGTGCGTATGTACTCCGCTTTTCCTGTCTGTCCCTGCACTTCGCTCTCCGTCAACACCTCCCTGACTGCACTGGCTGCGAAACTGTTTAGTTTTCTGAAGTAATCTATCACCGCCGCATAATCGTTGATCTGTTCCAAAAAACAGCGCCCATACTCCTCCTGCTCCAGGTTTGCCGTCGACACCGCCTGCAGACAGAGCTTGCACTCACCGTTGAGATCAGATGCTTCCATCAGGATATCCGGTCTCTGTTTCAGGACAGCCTCAAAATATTTTTTTGCCCCAGCTGCATCCCTCTTGTGAAAAAATTCCGCCATCTGTTCTGTGACTTCCCTGGTCTCGCTCTTTTCCCCGATCACTGCAACCCTGCATTCAAACGCACGAAGATGATTTGCCCTCACCCACACATACAGCAGAAATTCCGAGATAAAACCAAATACCCGCCTGTGATAGTCGTCCTCGAAGGTGAGGTCAATGCGCTTGTGCAGTTCAAAAAATATGGTGAAAAGCCATTCACAGTACGCGTCATATAATCCTTTTTTTGCCACCATGATATTGCCAAAATACGTCTTATTCTGGTGCACCAAAGTGACAAACGTGTCATAATATTCGGGATAAAGTTCCGCGATGATACGTCCTGTCTCATCGAGCGTTCCTATCTTGTGATGCGCACCAAATCCTTCTCTGTAGGAGCCTGGAAGCTCAAGCTGCTTGGTCGTTATGATATCATGATCTGCAAGAATCCCCTCATACTCCGCCTCCGAAAAGACATAGCCCTGCTCGCTGGTGAGGAACCGCCTGTAGTGACATATCCCCACACAGTCCGCGTCCCTATAGTTTTTCCATACCCAGTAGACACCGGAAAGTTCCGCATAATAACAATTCAGATCTGATATGTTGTCTCCCGTGTCATCTCCGAGATATCCGAAATCCTCCTTAGCATTCTTATGTCCTACATGAAGCGGTATATACATTGGATCACTCGGAACTACAAATTGTTTATGTGTCATTGCAAAAATTTTAACAGACATGATGCCATCTCCTTGTATAATGTTTTCACTGCACTGATCAACTTTGACCCACAATGATTTATTTAAAACTAAAAAATGCTTGCCATCCATACCCGTATTATGTTAGGCTTATTAAGTCGTGTGTTCAATTAATTGACACTCCAACATATCCATTATATAATCATAGGAGGATTTGCACAATGCAAAAGACAAAATTAGGAATTTCTGTTGCGCTCATGGGAGCCGGGCTTTATTTCCTCGGCATCTTTAGTTTTATCCCCGCTTTTCTGTTGGCAGCATATGTCCTGCTGCGTGAGGAGAACGCGTGGCTGAAAAGAAATGCTATAAGAATGGTTGTTATCGTAACCGGATTTTACCTGCTCCATACCGGAGTTGACATGCTTCAGGAAATCTGGGGTGTGTTCAATAGTATTCTGGGCATGATACCGTTTTTAAATTTACATTTCAACTTCCCTCTCAATCTTGACAGCCTGGCAAACTATATCATTTCGTTTCTTCAAAATCTTGTACTGCTCATAAGCGGATTCAAGGCGCTTTCCGGCAATATGATCAAGGTTGATTTCGCGGACAAACTACTGCTCAAACATCTTGACTAAATACTTCTGACCGCGTACCCCTTTACAGGGGGGCTGCGCATAAAAATAAGACAGTTTTGACGGACTGTCTTATTTTTTGTATACACATCCAGCTGACTGCCGAGAGTCACTAGGATGATCCGCTTGCGGACGCGATGATAATCCTCAGCAGTTTCCCACAAACACATATTTCAAATATTTTCTGGCAGTCTCCGCGAGGCTGTATACTTTTTCAACTGCCGTCGCTTCCCTGTCCGCCATATGATATCTGGGAAAAAAACGGGTAACGTGCAGTGGGATCTCCCTGCCGACAGACGCGATCCATTCAGCCTCCTCTTCCATTTCTGGCAGCTTGTCATTTTTGCCGGGCACGATCAGCGTGGTCAGTTCCACATGACAGCAGGCTGCCGCATGTCGGATAAATTCTTTTACGGTTTCTAAGTCCCCTCCAAGTTCCCTGTAATACGGTTCCCTGAATCCTTTCAGATCGATATTCATGGCGTCTGTCATGGGCAGGATTTCCTCCAGTGTTTCAATAGATGCCGTCCCGTTTGTCACCAGCACGTTTTTCATCCCTGCCTTTTTCACCAGCGCACTTGTGTCGCGTATATATTCCCAGCCGACCAGCGGCTCGTTATATGTAAACGCAACGCCAATATTGCCTGCATCCCTGCATGCAAGTGCCTTTTCTACCAGATGCTCCGGCGCGATATAGACCGATTCTGCCGCATTTGCATCTGCCATGGAAATCTCATGGTTCTGGCAGAAGGCACACCGCAGATTACATCCATAGCTTCCGACGGACAAGATCCTGCTCCCGGGATAAAACAGTCTCAGCGGTTTTTTCTCAATCGCATCCAGCGCAAGGGAAGTGACCTGTCCGTAGTTTTCACATATGATTTTGCCTTGCTCATTTTTTCTTGCCCCGCAGAGTCCTCTCTGCCCGGGTTCCAGACTGCAGCGATGCATACATGTATGACAGACTGCTTTCATCTCCTCCTTGCCCCCTTCCGCCTATGTCTTTTTCATGTCTGATTTCATTGTATCTGCACATGACGCTAAAAATGCCTTACGACTTCAAATCTTTCCAGTGTGACGGCTTCCGCTTCGCCGATGCCTGCCTTGCGCTTTGCGACCGCGATCTGCTCCTCCACGGTATCTATACCGTCCAGATTCGGTAGCAGCAGACCGCGCTTGCTGCCTTTGGTAACAATGACACCGTACCGTCTGACATCCAGTTTGTCAGGTGCATCGACTGTCTCCGCATCGCCCAGCACATCCACGCTGATCACAAGTTCGTCCAGTTCCTCCTGCCTGATCGGCAGGAATCTGGGATCGCGACATGCCGCACTGATGGCATTTTCTATGATTTCTTCCGCAACAGAAGTCTGTACGGCACAGATCGTGCCTATACAGCCACGCAGGCTTCCGTTTTCTTTGATGGAAACAAAGACGCCTGCTCTCTGGCTGCACAGTTCCTCGGGCAGCCCGTCCGGCACTGCTATTTTTTCTCCTGTGCGCACATAGTTCTCTATTGTCTTTCTGGCAAGCTGCACATAGGCATCCTCCTGACTTCTATGCCTTGCAATCTCCGCTCTCTCTTTTGCTTCAAACTGCTGCCTGAAATTGCGGTCTGTATCACTGCCGCATACCATATAACTGCACACTCCGTAGCCCACGCCGAAGACACCTTCATATGCCAGGGCTTCTGCTTCCACTTTCAGCTGGTCGAGCGCCCCTGCCATGATCGTAAACGAGCGATGCCCGCACTCCCCTGCCTTTTCACAAAATTCTTCCGAAAAGCGAAACAGTTCTCCAAACGCTGCCTTTTCCATCACGTCCATAATACGGCTGTCGTATTGCGGTCCCTCTTCCCGATATCCGTAAGGCCCATCCTCCTTTAGCCTGTGTGATAAATCCCCGCTTGCGATCAGCACTGTTGTCCGCCCCAGCAGCTTTGCTGCTTCCTGGATATACTGCCCCAGCTGGTAATGCATTTTCAGAGGCAGTCCGGATAAGCCTATGCGGACGAGCTGATAATCGGTTGTATATTGATTCACAAAATACAGCGGAACCATCGTTCCATGATCCAGTTCCCTGTCTCGTTCTCCTTTTGTTCCTGCCGGAAAACCTGCCGCATCTGCCAGTCTGCAGACCTGTTCTACGAATTTGATATCATATTGGACTCTCAGCTGCACCTTGGGGGCATGAAACTGCGCCAGATCCCCCGATGCACTCTCCCTGGGTGATATATGGAAATAATCTGAATACATGACCTGATGCGGGGAGAACAAAACGATCGTATCCGGTTTCAGGCTGCCGATCCTGCGTGCCACCGTCTGGTAAGCATCGATCGTCCTCTGGATTTTTTTCTCTTCACCCCTGCCGACCTCCGGTATGATGATGGGCGGATGGGGGACCATAAATGCTGCTATTACCGCCATAAGACAATGCTCCTTTCCTCCAGACTGCTTTTGACATAAAATATCCCTTGCATCGCCGCGTTTCTATGCTCTCAAAAACGCAGTGTAACCACGCACCGCCTCGTACACATCTGCTTTGCTCACCGCCTCGTACGGCGCATGCATATTCAGCACGGGCACACCGCTGTCGATCACATTCATTCCGTACTCCGCCATGAAGTGCGCTATGGTTCCGCCGCCGCCCACATCGACTTTGCCCAGTTCTGAGAACTGATACATCACATCCGCATCGTCCATGATCCTTCTGATCTGCGCGATATACTCCGCATTGGCATCGTTCGCCCCGCCCTTTCCCCTCGAGCCGGTATATTTGTTGAAGGCGAGTCCCCTTGCCAGAAACGCGGTGTTGTTCTTCTCAAATGCACTTTCGTACAGCGGATCATAGCCGGCACTCACATCGGAAGAGAGCATTTTGGAATTTGCCAGCGCACGGCGCACCAGAAGCGGGGAATCCTTCTCGGTGGCTGCGACAAGTTCCGCGACTGTGTTCTCAAAAAAGCGGGAAGCCATACCGGTAGCACCCACACTGCCAATCTCTTCCTTGTCGACAAGCAGGCAGCAAAGAGTTGTATCTGTAATCTCTTCTGCCATGTCGAGCATTGCAAAAACGGATGAAAAAGCACACACTCTGTCATCCTGTCCATATCCGAGGATCATACTCCTGTCAAAACCCAGATCCTTCGCCTTTCCCGCGGGAACGATCTCCAGCTCGGCAGAAAGCAGATCCTGCTCCTCAATCTCATACGTATCCGCAAGAATTCTTATGATATTCGCCCTGAGTGCCTCTTTCTCCTCCTTCACCAGCTCATCACGCTGTTCGATGGGACGGTTTCCGATCAGAAGATCAAGGTTGTCACCTGTGACG
>CAJUQU010000032.1 GCA_910588595.1 uncultured Lachnospiraceae bacterium
TAAAAGCTTCACCAGCTCCGCCACTTCCTCCGGCCGCCCGATCCGGTCGGAAGGTATTTCCTGTATCAGCATATTTATCTCCTCCTCATCAAAGCATTTGTTCATATCCGTGTCGATCACTCCGCAGGCGATCGCATTCACCTGTATATTGCTGGGTCCCAATTCTTTTGCGAGCGCACGCGTAAACGCATTGACGCCTCCCTTTGAGGCAGAGTATGCCACCTCCGTCGATGCACCGATATTTCCCCATACCGAAGAAATATTGATGATCTTCCCCTGGTGCCGCCTTACCATCTTCGGTACTGCAGACCTGCACGTCAGAAAACATGCGTTCAGATTTGTATCGATCACTTCCTGCCATTCTCTGTAAGTCATATCTGTCAGAAGCCCCACATAGGAGATTCCCGCATTGTTTACCAGAATATCAAGGCAGGAAATATCCTGAAACATTTCTGTAACTTTTTCTTCATCGCAGATCGGAAATGTATAACACTTACATTTTATTCCGTACTTCTCCTGAAGTTCATCCGCAAGGCTGTTGAGCAGTCCGCTGTTTTTGTGGCAGGTCATGTACAGATCACACCCCAATGAGGCAAACATTGTTGCGACCGCCTTGCCGATCCCACGCGACGCACCTGTCACAAGCACCTTTTTTCTGTTCATATCAGACATTACCAGTATTCCTTTCCGGCATTTCATGTGATGTGCTCCCCTATCCCAGCATGCCGCAGTTTTGAGACGGGGAAAGCCGCAGAAAACTGCGGCTTAATCCTGTGCGACAACTTCCTTATAAAATTCAGCGTAATCCTTGCGTTTTTCCTTCGTGAACTGGATCGCTGTTCTCGGGTGCTGGTTCAAAAGTCCCGTCATCATATACTGCAGATCAAATCCCCACACAACCCCTTCTTCCTTCAGTTTGTTCATATACTTCTCGATAAACTGAATCACGTAATAGTTATTGTACTTTGGATTGCGCAGAAAACCAAGCAGGAGTTCCATCGCACAGTTTCCGGCGCCCCTTCCCATCCCGGCGTACGTGGCATCGAGCCAGTCCACCCCGTCCCCGACCGCCTCGATCGTGTTGGCAAAGGCCAGCTGCTGGTTGTTGTGCGCATGAATGCCAAGTTTCTTGCCGTACTTGCTCGCAAATTCCATATACGTATCTACGATCCGCGCGATCTGCTCCGGATAGAGTGAGCCGTAACTGTCAACAACGTAAAAAATATCCGCAGAAGTTTTTCCCAGGATATCGAGTGCCACGCGCAGGTCACTTTCCTGACCGCTCGATATCGCCATAATATTACAGCTTACCTCGTATCCTTTTTTCTTGGCATCCTCTATCATATCTGCCGCTGCCGGTATCGTGTTCACATATGTTGCCACACGGATCAAGTCGATCGGACTCTCTGACCGGCTGACAATGTCCCTCTTATAATTGCATCTTCCGACGTCCGCCATGACCGCAAGCTTGAGACTGGTATCATTATCCCCAACGATCTCCCTGATATCATCATCATCGCAGAATTTCCACTTGCCAAACTTATTTTCGTCAAACATCTCCTTTGACGCCTTATAGCCCATCTCCATATAATCCACGCCAGCCCTGATATTCGCTTCATACAATGACTTGACAAACTCGTCCGTAAAATAAAAGTCGTTCACCAGCCCGCCGTCTCTTAATGTCGCATCCACCACTTTGATACTTGAACGGTAATCCATTAGACTCACAATCTCTTTCATTTTCCACTTCTCCTATATTGCTTTCATTCAATTCCAGTATATTGCTTTATTCTGTTTTGGCATGATACCAGTTTTTAAAATTTTAGCACTTTAAAGTGCGGAAGTCAATTAAAAAATCTGTTTTGGCTGGCATTCCGGTAACAGTTCAGCCTTCGGCTTCCTGTTGCAAGCATCAAGCCATGCAAAAACCGCTTCGCGGTTGGCTTGATGCCTCCCAACCACTATGTTTTCTCACGGACTTCGCAGCGTAGTGCGAAATCCTGGGCTGAACTGTTACACATTCCGATCAATAATTCCAAATCTGCATGGCAATGTTTAATATCGACAGTATCTGCACCGTGAGGGAAAGCATAATGATCTCAGTGCTCGTCCTCCCATTATCATGCGCATTTTTCTTCAGAAAAAACGGAAGCACAATAAGCAGAGGCAGCATATAGCGCCCTTGAACTCCGCCTATTACCTTATCCTCTGGTTTTGAATAGCTCAAATACATTGCCAGAAACACGCCGAAAAGGCTGGCTGCTACCATAAGGATTGACCAGAGCCTCCCCCTGAGACTCACAATGGCATTTCCCTGCCCATTATCCTTTCTATATGAAATATACAACAGCATCAATATCATGATGCCTATATATGTCGGATTTCGCCAATCCCACAGATGTCCCAGCCCACATCCAGTCATCGCCAGCCAATACTCATCTGCATATACGATAAAGGATCCCATCAGGCTTTCAATGAGATTCAATGGATTTTCAATGGCGTATTCAAGGCTTGGCCACAAATACGGCTTATTATTCGCTATTTGATATGTCGTATCCAATGACAAAGTTTTGCCTGCATTTTGTACCGCCTCGGCATTCGTGCTTATGACATCACTTCTTACCTGTGACATTGAGCCGATAGAATATTTATAAATGAGCAGCAGCGATACCGCCGCCACTGATATCAGCATTATCTTGCAGCCCCTGCTTTTACGCTTCTCCTCACTTATACTCTGGTCCGGCAACAGAAATACCAGTGCCGTAAACGGTGCGTACACCGGTTTTAACGGTGCAAAAATAAATATGACGACTGCAAGAACCAGTATCTGTCTTCTAGTCACCCGTCCTGTCTGTGTACACAGCTTCAATAAATATGCAATAAAAAGAAAGGCAAATGCCAATATCAGTGTGTCGTACGAACACGAAGACACGGTTTCCAAAAGCATAGGTATCTGGCATATGGCAAAGAAGATCCACTTGCCATATGGGATCAATCTGATCGCCCAGTATACTATGAATACAAACACAAACAGGCTCATCAGCCTTGACATAAAGATCAGTCTGGCATAGTTGACATGCAATAATCTGCCCAGCGTGATCCCTGCAGCCTGGGGGATATACATCGTAACAGGCACTGCTGCCACTCTTTGGCATTCAGAAGGAAGCATTTTTTCAGAGCGATCTTGATCCCCCCTGATCAATGACTTTATCATGTCAATTGTGTATGAATTGTTGGGACACAGCTCTCTGTAATTAATATCGCACTCCCGCATATAAATATAACCGTCCGCATCATTTATGGGTTGTCCCATGATCATATTCGACAGTCTGTACGCCTGCGCAAAATGAAATTCTTCATCAGGCATACTGTACGGGGGCAATACAACTGAGTATACACATCCAAAAATCAATGTTGACACTACAAAAAATAATTCCGCTTTGTCTATATTTTTGAACAACAAAAAAAGATATATTCCCGCCACAGCCAGAAAGGCAGCTACCACACCCACAAACATTGGATAATTTAGCGAATCCCGAAATACAAATCCAGCTCTAAAGTATATTGATATCAGTAATATATCAGCTGTTAATGACAGTGTGATGATCGTTCTCTTCCTATTTAAAAATAATCTTTCAAATCCCAACAGATATAAAACTGCCACAAACACCCATACCAGCAGAATAATCTGCATCCTCTTATCAAGCCGTGTACTAAATGCCGTTTCTACAACAATCGGATCATATAACTCCTCTCCATTTTTGATGGCATTTTCTCTTGCAGCGTCAGAACTATTCCCCGACTCAACAGAACCAATATACAATGTTCCTGTCATGTCATCCGATGAGATCCTCAAAACATAATTTTGCTGCGGCTCAACATATTGCCGTACATCAAACCACGTTATGCTCTGTAACTGCAACGACCCAATATCGATCAATTCCTGCCAGATTAGTTCATTCTTTTTGTCAACAATAGATATATCTAGTTTTCCTGTACTGTCATATACCCGATCGACCACACAAATTCCCACACTGCGGATTTTGTCTACAGCAAAGGTCATTTCCTGTTCTAATGTATCTCCCTGTTGATATTCTATTGGCTTTATCGAATCAAATGATCTGATAAGATCATAACCAGTATCAAAGTACTTTTTAGAAAATACAAAAAACAGTCCAGCAACAAGAACTACTGCAGCCATTATAAACCGTATCACCCAAATAAATTCTTTTTTCTTATACATACACAATAGTCCTCCGCAAACTTTTCCGTCTGTGCATAAAACTAATTTATCTTTAAACCGCACGCACTCAATACCGTAACTGTATAACAGTGCACACCAGAAAGCAGTACCCCGTCATCTGCATCAGCTAATGTTTGTTTAAAACTAATTCTGCATCAATCTGATCAATTTCTGTATTATTGGAATAGACAGCAATCTTTCTTTCTCTATATAGTAAACACCTCTAATATCTTTTCTTTCCAGACACTGCCTAAGTAGCTTTCTCCTCCTCCTTGCTGATTCTGACTTTACCGCTCTGACAGAAGTCTCTCTTGTGTGATGATACACATAAAAATCCGCTACTGGCAGTTTCTCAATGATAGCTACATTGTGCTTTTTCATGAGAAGTGACAGAATGCTCTGATCATGTCTATTCTCCTGAAATCCTTCATAATTATCCAGTCCGCATGTGTTAGGTGCGTCTGTGATAATCCTGTAATCCTGTGCATATTTAAGCCATTCCGCTATGATACTTTGCGTATTTTGCGTCTTCCTAAGCACAATGATACCTGCCCAGCACTGGTACTGATCTGTATATTCCTCCTTATCACAATCCATATATACAAATGCATCACGTTTTGTCCAGTGCTTTTCCAAATACCTATAGCGCCTGCTCCCTATCATATCAATATTATTCTGCTGCATATACACAATAACAGGGTCAACACTTCCTCTATAATATCCTCCGGCACCATCCATATATATCAAAAAATCGCCATCCGCAATTCCATTTAATGCCTTGTTCACAAAATATGGTTTCCACAGATAGCAGCCTTTTCTACGTTCTCCGCCTGCTTCTAATATCTTCCTGTTCCTATTCTGAAACTCATCATCCATATCTGCAATATTATAACACAGTATCTGATCAACTTTTCCATTTTTTAGAGCTGTGTCAAGCTGAAATTTCGCCGATGGCATATAAGCATCATCCGCACAAGCCATTGCATACACCATTTCACCACACCTCCATCATTTTCTTATTATGAATCATAAATCTTAGACGAATACATTATTTGATTAACAATTTTTAGAATACTGCCACCCTATATTCTCATAGTACTCTAATGAATTTCTTTTCTATCAATTCCTCTGATATGATCGCAATCCCTAATGCTGTCAATACCCAAAAGCAATATCATGCTATCTGCAGCCAAATGTTTTTATCTCATTACATGCATATGTTTTGATATAATTTAATATAATAATATGGGATAAATAAATTCCATAACTATGCCTTCCTATCAAAACCAAAAACTGATTCTCAAATATGACAAAATAACCTTTATTTAATATCAGCGGCAAAATACTTGCTGCCACAAAGAAAGTATCAGCTATCTTGGAGAATCAATACATTGCCTGTTGCAATTCATTTTATTCACGCTACAACACCTCCTGTTTCATCCGCTCCACGAATCCTCCTTTTCCGACTTCATATATTTTATCGCATTTTCTGATCGTACTTAATCTGTGCGCTATGACGATCAGCGTCCTCGTTCCATGCAGACCGTCTATCGCCTCCATCACTTCTTTCTCGGTCTCATTGTCAAGTGCCGAAGTGGCCTCATCAAGTATCAGTACATTAGGATTGCGGTAAAGTGCCCTCGCTATGCCAATCCGCTGTCTCTGCCCGCCGGAAAGTTTGACTCCCCTGTCACCGATCATGGCGTCAAGACCGTCTGGCAGGGAGTGCACAAATTGATCGAGCTGTGCCTCCCGCAAGGCTTTCTCTATTGCAGCATTGTCAATCTCAGCCTCCTGGATACCAAAGGCAATGTTTGCACGGATACTGTCATCCATCAGATAGATCGACTGTGGAATATATCCGACATCTTCATGCCAAGATGCCATACATCTGTTTATATCAACCCCATCAATCGTGAGTGTACCTTCCTGTGGCTTGAGAATTCCAAGTATCAGATCGGCAGCTGTTGTCTTACCTGCTCCCGACTCCCCGATAAATGCCACAGATGTGTTTTTCTTGATCGCAAGACTGGCATTTTTTAATATCCACTTATCTGACTTCGGGTAATGAAAGGACACATGATCAAGACTAATCACATCGTTGAAAGAAACTTTTAGTGTATCCTCCTGATCTGCCATCCTCTGCTCCATAAGCTGTTCAATCTCCTTCAAATCGCTGTAAACAGAATCGATCGCGGGTTTGTTGAACATCATCCCGCTGATGTAACCTGTAATCTTGTTAAACGAAGGAAGCATACGGAAAGCTGCAACTGCAAACACAGACAGAGTTGTGACAAATGAGGTGATATCACTCTTGACCACGACAATCTTTATGATCATTGCTATCATCAAACTGCATATACACACAGTCTCCATAACCGGTCTTGGAAGATACGTGAGTATAGACTGCTGCCTTTGTATTCTCACACAATCCTTGAAATTTTTGTCATAATTGGATGCAAAAAAACTTTCTTTATTTGATACCTTAATCTCCTTAATCCCTGAAAAAGCCTGAAAAAGCCATTTTGTAACCAGAACATTTGCCTGTCTGCTCTCCTCTCCAATTTTTACAAGCACTTTTCTGAAAAAGATAGTAAAAATAACAATAAATAAAAACAATAGAGAGGCAACTGCCAATGTAGACACCCAGTCCTGAACAAAAAGATATACGACCAGCACTGTACTTACACTAAACTCCGCAAGAAACTGCAGAGCGTTTAGCACCACGGTAAAAAAGCCATTGACATCATTCGTGATATTCCTTTGAAATTCTGCAACATTTTTAGACACATGAAAAAGATAGTCCTGCTGCATATAACTCCTCATCATCCTCACAGACATCCGCTGCTGATTGTTAAAGACAAACCGATACTGCAGGCTGTACATCACCGTCACATAGATATTCTTGAATATATAGATCGCGATCAAAACGATCGCCAAAAACACAATCATTTGATTCACATCTGTAATACCTGTATACTTGCCGATTAACACAAAATACCATTTATCATTAATAGTTTCCGGCTGCATTGCCACATTGATCAGCGGCATGACCGCTGATACACCCAACAGTTCCACAAATGCACCGATCAGTATGATGACAAGCAGTATACTTAAGTTGATTTTCTGTTTTATGTCTAAAACGTAATTGATCTTTTTAAACATCCTATTAATCCTCTCTATGGAGAACACACCTAATCCGGCTTATAAAACTGTGAGATCTCCGCTGCTGTCCTTGGCTTTTTTCTCATATACGCATCATAATCCTTGAAGTAGTGCCCCATATCCCATGCCTGAAATCCCTTTTTGTGCAGATCACAGGCAAGAACCTTTGCTGTCGGTCCAAGGACAATGCACACCAACCGCTTTTTGCTTGTTTTCAGGACATCACGCAGCAGGCCATCGTACGCTGCATAGGCATTCATGCTGGGAGCTGTCACAAACTCCACGGACCTGCAAACATCATATGCCTTGTGCTCAAGCCTGTCAAAAACTCCCTCGCCGCACACGATTGTCACATGCCTGTCTTTTAATAGTTTCTGCATCCTTCTGTAGTACTTCTTAAAATCGTATCTCTCATATGTCTGGTACACCTGCGTGATACAGGTGTCCATATAGACCATGTCCTTACTACAGTTCCTACACAGAAATCTCCGCTGTTGGGCAAGCGCCCTTGCAAACTTTGCCGTGAAATCGTTCAAGTGTTTTACAGGATGCATATAATAGTATGGCAAGCCGATCCTGAGTCCGTCAATATTTGTCTTTAAAAGCTTTCTGAGACGTTTTGCCAGCCGGGGATCATACGCTTGAAAGGGAATGGAGTGTCCCTGCATGATCGAGATCTCCCCGTCACCATATCGCAGAAAGCTGATCTTCTCATTTTCGAGCAGCGTGAGCGTCTCTTCCGTGTCCAAAATATTGAGTGCATCTGCGTATCTTCCCTTCTCGTACTTTCTGCGCTCAATATGCCTGTCTATCCGTTTCGGAAGCTTCATAAGCTTCCCTGCAAATTCCTTTACCTTCTTTTTTCCCAGGCATTTCTGCGAATAACCTTTTGCGCTCTTTCTCAACACAAAATATTCCGCTCCCACATGAATCATACTGTTGTCCATAGACGCGATCTTATCGATATCAAGCGTGTTATCCTCATCATTGTAGAGTCTGTCCAACGAGTCGATATCCGTGGGCATACTGTCATCAAAACCGTTTTGGTGCGTCTCCTGTACTCTGTTGACCGTTATGACGACCGCACATCCTGACTGTCTGTTTGATGCCATATGAGGACGCGTAATGCGCATCTGTCTGTTGTCCGGTGTTATCATCGCCTCATAATAATTGGGATTCTTGATAGCATTTTCTTCCTCCATTGTCATCCGGACCACATCAGCCTTGCGGTACAAAGTACAGTCGAGCTCCCATGGATAATTGTAATGCTGATACACACAGTCCCATTTCCACTCCAGTACCGTATCGTCTGACGACAGATTTTCCGGCATGGGTCTTATGTTTCCACCGAGGCGCATGCTGTAACCAAAGACCTGGTCATTTGTCCGCAAGTATTCACTTGCCTTTTTCAGACTAAATGACCTGGTGAACACAACATCATCGCAGCCAAACATGATATATCCGCCTGCGTCTGCTATGATCTGCTTCAGATCTGTCTCGAACTTATTTTCTTTTATCCATTTTACCCGTGGAAAATTCTGTATCAGCTTTTCATATCTGATATTCTCCGTCTCACAGTAGAGCACAGTGACCATTTCCTGCACTGCGTCTGAGAACTTTAACAGACTTTCAAGATACGCGTGCATCTGCATGGGGCGATCTTTTGAAAATACGATGATCGATATTTGATTTTGCCTCTCTATATCCATTACTCTTTTATCCTTTCAGCCAGTTTGATCTCGTTTGAGGGCGTTTTCTCTGTCTTCTTGATAAATCCATTCAGAAAAACCAATTCTCTCCCCCATTGAAACAATACTCTCAGTTCCCTTCCACCGCTGACACTTAGACGGTATTCACAGATATCGTCCTTTATACTGTCCCACCAGTGGGTTTTGTGTCCATTAGACTTATCATTGATCAATGTCTGAATATTTTCCAGAAACTTCAGGAGATCCTGTTCGTTTAGTCCACTGTTCAGCAGAGCATTTTCTGTATGACGATCTGTACATCGTACAGCCTTGTTCAAGTCATAGTGCTCAATGGCATAACGTATATTTTTCATATCGTCCTTAACATACTCACGCATAAAAGTATTTACATTGGCTATATTGGCTATCTCAACCGGCTTTTTATTCCGGCAACACGCTATCAACTCTTCTGCCCTGTTATCCTCCTGTATGGACAGCAGCGGACACTTTCGTTCAATCGCTTCCGTAAAACAGTTAGGCTCTAACGGTTCATCAGAATACCGTTTAACCAAAACCTGTTTAGCCGGATACTGATAATCGGTATCTGATCTTGACTGTATCTCATCTGCTTCATCCCAATAAGGATCGTGATAGGCCATCTGGATAATCTTCCCTTTCAGCAGTGTCGCTGCGGGTCTGTTAAAAGCTTCCTTTAAATATTTGTCCACTGTAACGTCTTCTGTAATTTTGCGGCTATATGTATCTTGTTTTTTCAATAAAGGTATTTTCTGGTCTATAATAAAATCGAGCAGCTTGTTGAGATATGTTAAAAAATAGTCCTCAAAATCGTCTATATCTGCAAACTGTCCATACAAAGACAGATCATTTAGTATTAGCTTCATTCCATCTATAATCCTATCATTTTATTTAAATCCAGATCAAACTGGTCAAACAAATCTTTTCTCTGGTTTTCTATCCTTCCTCTTTTTCCAATCTTCACCCTGATCGCTTCGGCCAGATGCTGTTCATTTAAATACACAAACTGAATGTTGAGCCGTTCCTCCTGCATATTTCCGGTTGCCATCCCTACACGGAATCCATTAAAGATGTGATCGCTGTGTGTTTCCACAAAAATCTGCCTGTCTCCTCCAGCAATAAAATACAAAAACTCACACACTTTTGCCTGCGCAGATGGATGGAGGTGAATCTCGGGATTCTCGATAATGATCACTCCACGCTCAGGCGCGGACAGACACATGACCAGTATCGGAATCAGATAACTGATCCCTGCACCGATATTTCCCGGTCTTATATTTTCCATGTCGTTCATTTGATAGGATACTTTGATCAAGTCCATTCCACTGATACTTTCTGTCATGATTGTAGAATCCATGATATAGGAAAGCCACCAGTTCATCTGACCAAGCAGTGTAAAATCGGTCTTTCCCTTACACATTTCCGGTTCAACGATATCCCTTCCGTGTTGATTCAGATAAGACATTGCGTACTCGCCATCAATACCAATCACATCATCCAATGTCATATTTTTCTGGTATGCCCTGCGTGGACCAATTCTGTGACAGGATAAATACTGGAGTCCTCTTTTTTTGATATTGAAACACTTTTTCCACTCTTCAAATTCCTGTTCCGATCCGCTCTCTGTATGAACTAAATAAGTTTCATTATCACTAGACAATACCATCTTTGTTTCAATGAAACTTTTGTTATTGTTTTCTATGACCACTTTTAGTTCTTTCTCCGCACTGTAAATACACTTGGCATCCTCAAAATTGCCAAATTCCACCAGTTTACCATTTATTCCTTCGACAGTTTCCAGATTTTGTCCCACCAGAAGGAGCGCCTGTTGTATTGTCGACTTTCCAGATGAATTTGTTCCAATCAGTACATTCAAATTCCTGCACTCCATCTGCATGTTTTTTATGCATTTTAAGTTATTGATCTCCAGGCTGCAGATCATATGTCACCTCCCCAATGCTGTATTACTCAAAGTTTTACCTATCTGTATCGCTTTTTCCAACCGCCATTCTAGTTTTGCCTCACTGTCACGGTGATTGCCTATATTATCCTTGAATATTTCACTGTTGACAAGTTCATGGTACTTCTCCTGAACACTGCGTTTTAGCCTTTCATCCATGCCCGAAATCCATGTCATCATAAACATGACCGTCTCAAACACATTCATATTGATCGGGTTTCTCCTGCCCCCTTGTTTCAGACGGAAAGCATCTTCTCCCAGGTAAAAAAAAGATTTTTCCAATGCTGATTTCACTAAGCTCTCCAAATCCGTGATGTCTTTACTTTCTGTTTTTCCCAACCTGTTCAGTGCATCCATTCCCCGTCCAAGAATGTCATCTACATCGTCATGATATTCATATGGATTCCCTTCATCATCCTCTAAATAATTCAATTTATATAGAAGAAATGACACAAACCTGGTAATCAGATATTTATCTTTCATTCTCTTCTCATTGGCAAATGCATTTCCGGTAGCTTTTATAAATGCATCCGACTCAACCATCTTTTTCAGGAAACGAGTCGCTTCCCCCTGATACAGCGCATTTCGGATCTCCTGTTTGTTCAGCTGCATTCCGCCGCGGTTTACCCTGTCAAATATATCAAACTTGATCCTTTCCGGCGTTGGCGGAAGGATCACATGTGCCTGAATCTGATAATCCTCCAATCTTCCCGCTAAATGAGGCGGCAGCTGTGAAAATCTTAAATTATTCAGCTTAGGCAGTATTTTTAATTTTGTGAGTGGGTACGTATCATTTAAATACTCAAACAAGGCAGTCAGCCGCTGTCTGCCGTCTACTACGATCAGCTTCCCATACTTGTCCTGATTGAAGTAGAAAATAGGAAGAGGCAGTCCCATCAGTACGCTCTCGATCAATTCTGACTTTCTGTCATACTTCCAGACGTCTTCTCTTTGAAATTCGCTGTCAAGAATGATCCTCTTTTCTTTTGAATCAAACCTTCTCTTTAACTCGAACACAGTATAAAATCCCTTATCAACCTTAATTCCATCCATCGGATAAATCTGATCTTCCTCCTGCCATTCAATTTCAAGTTCATTTTGATTCTCTATAATGATGTTCTCATTGTCTTCCATAGTATACATGTTAACCACCTTAGTGTTTTTTATGCTTTTTATCAGCCAGAGACGCAATCACACAGCAGTCCCGCCTTCCATCGTTTTCTCTTTCCAGTTGAGTATTGCGTATGCCGCCTGATTTCGGTATCTGCCTCCCAGCCGTATCATGTCCTGAAATTCTCCTTCCAGTTCAAAACCGCAGTTCTCATAAAGCTGTCTGGCTGCTATATTGTCGGACAGGACAGTCAGATAGATCCTGTGAAGGCCAAGATCGCTAAACGCATACTTTAATATCTCCATCGTCGCACGTGCGGCGATCCCTGTTCCATGTGCCTTTTTTCGTGTCACGATCGCATACTCCGCATTGTGATCTGTCTCTGAAATGTGCTTGAGACTGACCGTTCCCAGATACTCGTCCTTATCATCCGTTATCGCAAAATGCTGGTTCTCCTCGTCAAAACTGTATTTTATGAAGTATTTCGCCTTTTCGAGTGTCATGTTTGCAAACGGATACCGAAAATTGCAGGTTATCGTCTTATCCTGCATCCACTCCAGCATGAAAGGTGCATCTTTCTCTTCCAATCTTCGTAACATCTCTCATATCCCCCTCTTACATCTTGTTTTTTTCTTTTATTATTTCCAGATAAGCATTGTAATCCCTGATATATTCATCTGCATCATAGTGCTCACTGGCAAGGCACAGAAGGACAGAATCCTCTGAAAAGTCATACATATCCTTCCAGACTAACTTAGGCAGATAGATCCCAATATGCGGTCTGTCCAGATGATATATCTTTTGGTCTGTGCCGTCATCGACCTTTACTTTGGAAGTGCCTGCCACATTGATCAGCACAAACTCAGACCGATAATTGGCATGCCTGCCGCGGATGACATCCTGATCTGAACCGTAAATATAAAACACCCGTTTGATCTCAAATGGAATATCCTGATTTCCCTCCACTATGACAAGATGCCCCCGCTCGTCTCCTTTTTGTGGAAATTCGATCGATCTGCATTGTTCTATCATATGCCATCCTCCGTCTCATAAACATTCTTTTTAAAATATTTATTTAAATATACCACACTTTATGATCGCAGTCGACAAAAGAGTGTGCTTATCAGCCATTTTCATCTGCATCCCATGAATTGATCTGTTCGATCACATAATCCTGTTCCGCAAGTGTCATGCCAGTGTAGATCGGCAGGCTCAAAACCTGATCCGCATATGACTCCGCGATGGGATACTCCCCTTTTTTGTGTCCCAGATGCACATAACACTTTGCCATGTGCGGCGGTATGGGATAATGGATCTGTGTCTGGATGCCTCTTTGTTCCAGCATTTCCTGCAAAGCATTCCTCCCAGCACATCTCACAACGTACTGGTGATAGATACTCTCTGCACCTTCCCGCAATTTCGGCAGCATGATCCTGGGATTCGTAATGCCCTCGTCATACCTTTTTGCCAGCATTTTTCTCTCGTCGTTGAGCTCCCGCAGATGTGCCAGTTTCACGCGCAGGAGTGCTGCCTGCATCTCGTCGAGCCTGGAGTTTACGCCCTCTATCTCGTTGTGGTATTTTATCCTGCTTCCATAATTGCGCATCATACGGATTTTCTCGGCAAATTCCCCGTCATCTGTAACGACGGCGCCCGCATCGCCAAAAGCACCGAGATTCTTCGTGGGATAAAAACTAAAACAACCCGATATGCCAAAGGTTCCTGTCATTTTGCCGTCGAAACATGCCCCGTGTGACTGCGCACAATCCTCTATGACCGCAAGGCGGTACTTTCTGGCGATCTCGACAATGGGCGCCATGTTTGACGCCTGTCCATATAAATGTGTGACCATGACTGCCTTTGTCCTGTCCGTTATCGCCTGTTCGATCTTGTCCGCATTCATATTATAATACTCGTCCGGCTCGACAAAGACGGGAACTGCATCATTTTCCGTGATGCCAAGTACAGTCGCAATATATGTATTTGCCTGTACGATCACTTCATCGCCCTTGCCGATCTCCAACGCACGAACCGACATGATCAACGCGTCCAAACCTGAATTGAGCCCAACACAGTATCTTCTGCCCGCAAACGCGGCAAACTCCTGTTCAAACTGCTCCACCTCCCTGCCAAGCACATACCACCCAGAGCGCAGTACACGGAGTGCTGCCTGCTCATACTCTGACTGGTACATTTGAAACTGCCTGTCGAGCACATTACATTTTATCTGCATGTGTATCCTCCCTTTTATACAATTTTTCGCTTTACCAGCATGACACGTTCCGGCATTTCCCGCACATTTTTATTGTTGTACTTCGTAGGCATCTTCCCCGGTGCGCACAAAAGTCCGTGTACTGATCAGTTCATCCCCTCCTGCCGTATATACCTCCACTGTAAAACAGTCATCTCCGGCTTCCCCCAAAGGTTCTAGACGTTCAATCCTGCCATAGACACCAATATTGCCAACAAGGTTTTTCATCTGACTGTCTTTGTAAATATAGTTACTGTCTGCGGCATATATCTTTGTGAGATAGTCCCGGTCATTGAGCTGTAACAGATAAGACCATGCGTTCTTCTGGCCATTGAGCCATTCCCCTTTCAACTGTCTGTACTCATCATAGTCCTGGTGCCAGAAATCATACGCCGGATCCTCTCTGTGATCCTCCACATTGTAGTTTGTTCTGATATAGTCTCCAAGGTAATCTGTCAGTTTCCTTGCGCCGGAAGCATTGAGGTGATGCCCCTCGTCTGCACAGTCCGTCGCGTAATCGATCTTCAGATCCTCATATACAAAATTCAGATAGGGAATATCATTCCTCTCTGCTGCGACATAGCCCCAGTTCGCCACACGCTGATGCCCTTCGGGCATCGTGTACGGCACATACATGAGGATAATGCCAATATCCTGCTCTCTGCACAGGTCAATGATCTTCTGCAGATACTGTTTATTGATCCGCTCCGTCGGATCATACTCGTCCTGCGGGATCAATGTCGGAGGAACATTGACTGTCACGTCATCCCTGAACTCTGCCCCCTTTTCCAGTCCAGGTGATGGGTTCAGATCCGCTGTCCCAAGCTCCTCCCATCTGCTGTGATACAACGACAGGTTAAACAGATATTCCACACGTTTTTCAGGTTCGAGCAGATCGCATACCATCTCGACTTTTAACGGGGAAAAGGGGACCTGATCCAAAAAATTGTGAAGGTACTGTTCATTCACCTTGCTGTCCCCGTCGACTGCATACAGGTCGACAACCACAACCTTAGGCTTTGTATACCGGAGTGCACTGCGCAGCTGCCAGTAATTGGTACAGATATTTTCCGAATGGTTTGCCATATTGTATGATACGATACCATAATCCCTCCACAGTTCCATCGGATACACCGCGTTGAGCACATGGCTGGTCCCAAGAAACAGGACATCAAAATCCTGTTCCTGCTGATAAAAGTCATAGTACTTCGTATAGCTGTACTTGCGTTCGAACAAACGCTGTGTCGCTCCAGTAACAGCTGCCAGGATCACACAAAAGCATACTGTAGCCGTCACTCTCCTCACCCGCTCTGGTATCTTTCTAAACATCTGACCCGCCCCTAAAATTGAAAATAGATAAAACTCGAAGCATCATAATTTCCTCCCCACACACCAAATATGAGGATAAACCAAAAAGCCGCAAGGTAGCACAGCCACCTGCACCACAATTCCTGCGCGATGATCGTCTCCCTGATCTTTATCCCCTTGTATTTCATATAATCGGCAAAGAGGATCACAAGAATGCTAAAAAACAGCACTTTCATGTTTTTTGAATTGAGTCCCAGCTCATAAAGACCGCCTTTCAGCAGAATCCCTATATTGCCGATGTGCAGCATACTTTTTATCATGGATACGGCAGCCCCGATACTTTCTGCCCGAAAAAAGATCCACGCAAGATCCACAAGACCAAACGTGATCATACCGCTGATGAGTTTATGGCCGATACTTTGCGGATCCAACTCCAATACCTCATTGATCCTGTCCCTCACAGGTCTGGTCACGCTCCCGATCACCTGGTATACGCCGTGAATGAGTCCCCATACCACATATGTTCCCGCCGCGCCATGCCAGAGACCACTGACCAGGAAAACAATCATGAGATTTCTGTATTTTATGAGTTTTCCCTTCCTGTTGCCCCCCAAGGGAATATACAGGTAGTCCCGAAACCAGCTTGAGAGAGAAATATGCCATCTGCGCCAGAACTCGCCGATGCTGAGTGCAAAGTACGGGCAGTCAAAATTTTCCATCAGCTGAAAGCCCAGTATCTTTGCAGCGCCTATGGCAATCGTGGAATATCCCGCAAAATCACAATATATCTGCACTGCAAACAATACAGAAGCGACAGCGATATAAGCCCCTCCATACTGTGTGGGATCCCCGTAGACCGTATTGACTACGATCGCAACCCTGTCCGCCACCACAAGCTTTAGGAAATACCCCCACAGCATAATGAGCAGTCCCTCCCTCATCTTGTCATAATCAAACCGATGCGTCTCATTCACCTGGCTTAATAGGTTCTTAGAACGCTCGATCGGTCCTGCTACCAGCTGCGGGAAAAAGGAGACAAACAGCGCATATCTGAAAAAATTCCGCTCTGCGGCAATGTCTTTTCTGTATACATCCATGGTATAACTCAACGCCTGAAAAGTATAGAAAGAGATCCCTACCGGCAGCAGCAGATTGAAATCAGGTTTGGGAACGGCAAGTCCTATATGCATCAATACAAAGTTCAGAGAATCCACTGCAAAATTGAAATATTTGAAGAAAAACAATACACCGACATTCAACACAAAACTGACAGCTACCACAGACTTTCTCGCCCTGTCTGTCCGAACTTTCTCCATCGCGATCCCGCTCAGATATGTCACTGCTGTCGAAAACAGCAGAAGCAGAACATACCTCGCGTCCCAGTTCATATAAAAATAATAACTTGCCGCGAGCAGCCACAGATACTGCACTCTTTTTGGCAGCAGGAAATGAATCAAAACCACTACCGGAAAAAATATCAAAAATATATATGAGTTAAAAACCATTATACTGCTCCTGTCATTTTGTACTTTATCATCTGCCAGTGTGATCTCTGGCGTGCCGTTCCACTATGTCCAATATCTCAGCCGCGGACCTGTCCCACATAAAGTCGTCTTCGACATGCCTGTGCGCCTGCTGCCCGATCTCTTTGCTGCCGGCATCCCGCATTCTCTCCAGCAGCATCTCCTCTGTATCACAGAGATATCCTGTCTGAGCGTCCTTGATAATGATATCCGGTCCTGGTGCCCTGAATGCCACAACGCTGCACTCATAGTACATCGCCTCCAAAATTGCCATTCCAAAAATCTCCGTGGCACAATAATTCACATAGCAGTCCGCGATCCTGTACAGCTCCCACATCTGCTCATTTGGAACCTGCCTTATGATCTTTACCGCATCACGCAGTGCGCATTCGTCGATCTTTGCCTCCACCTCATCAGACAGTTCCCCCTTGCCAACCATCAGAAAACGATAACACTCATCTTGCCGGTAAAGCTTCTCGAACAGCTCCACGAGCCGAACAGGATTTTTTTCTGCCCGCATTCTCCCGACATACAGTATGATCTTGTTCTGTGGGCTATAATTCCATTTTTCCCTTAACATCCCAATATCATACTGCGCATAATCCTTTTTCATCAGTGTCCCGTCAAGCCCGACGTGCACGACATAGACTTCCTTCGCACCTTTTTCCTGCAGATATGCCGCGAGCGCCGGCCCCTTTACGATCGTCGGAATCCTCTTATAATACTTTACATTGTTGCAGAACACGTCCACCACAATCCTTTTCCAGGCTGACACATTGTTGCTGTGCGCCACGCCGATGTAAGGTATGCACAGAATACCATTTTTGCTGCACCATCTCAGGAAGCTTCCCAGTGCGACATAATTATCGGAAGCTGTGATATAGCAGTCCTTGTCCCTGTCAAGCTTATCATAATCGGGTAGCGCATGCTTGCCGATATGGCGGCATTTCAGATAAACAATCTCGACCCCTGACTTCTGCAGATGTTCTTCCTCCTTCTCCAGATCTGGTATCAGATGGTATACTGTCACTGCATGTCCCTTTGCCGCAAACGCCTTTGCCATGCCCTCCGCCTGGGAGTTATAGAACTGACTGAGATCCTTTTTTTCTGTATTCAATGATATAACTGCCAGATTCATCAAAATATACCTCCAGGTCAATGCTCCTTCTTAACACCCATAACAGCCTCCAAAACCTTTTTAAGACTTTCAGTGTACTCTTCCAGAACAAATTTTCTATTTGCATACTCATAAATCTGATCACTTCGCTCTGACAAAAAACGGGGACTCATGGAAACCAGCTCACAAATTTTCCCTTCTATCTGTGAAATCCGATATCCTTCAAAGTATTCACAGTACGCTTCGAGCTCATCCATTCCAGTCCCACGCATTGTGACAGGGATCAATCCATGACGCATACAAGTCAGGAGCGCAGTCGACATTCCTTCCGAACAAGATGGCAGCAGGACAAACGGACATATCCTGACAAGATCCAGATACTGATCAGAGTCCACATTGACAAACCCGCAATCGAACACATTCTGCGGCAGTGTCAGCCCCATCTTTTTGCACTCTTGTGCGATCTCACTGCCGCAAAGATATAAATTCCATTCAGGATGTCTTTCAAATACTTCGATCAACAGATCATTTCCCTTGTGCACAAACCCTTTAGTACCAAACACCAGGAAATTTGTATTTCTGCGCCTATCCTGTGCACTGTTGTCATATTTAACATTTTTAAAAGCGCTCGGATAGACGCGAAACACTGATGTGTTTCGAAAATATTTTTTTTCTCCGAGGCAGATCACTGCATCTGCCAGATCCTCATCTCCCTTTATATAAAAGTTCCCTGTTCTGGAAAGCGGTATTTTCTTATGGGTTCGCTCATAAAAGTAGTCGATTCGCTCCTGTTCATTTGCATAAGAGACGGCATATGGATTCTCTGTCATGTAAATGACCGCAAACGCTTTAGGATTTCTTTTCCTGGCAAGTCTGAACATATCTCCAAATCCAAGAATGTAGTCATAATAATCTGATGGCATCTCCAGCGCTGCATCCGGATTATTGCATCCACACACATCAATACAAAAGTCCATATCGATCAGGATCCTGATCATCTGAAACATTTCCTGGAGATTGGTATGCACTCTGGCATGACGCAGAGAATAAGCAGTTCTGTCATAATCCATATAGCTGACCAAAATCTTTGGCTGATCTTTCAGACAATCCTGATTTATTCCCAAAACAATATTTTCACTGCGTCTTGGATCTATTTTTCGAAATTGTATATTCATTTTTCTGCATATCGTTTTTATCCATTCATTGACTGCCTTCAATATTATACCTCTCACGCGTTTTTATGCAGCTTCTCATACAGATGGCTTTTCAGAGTAATAAAAATATATCTTTTTTTCGACATGTAACCACGCCGATAACGTATCATTGCATTTTCACGCACTCCCACCTGACTAGATGAGATTCCGCCCAGCCTGAAGTTTGACATAACCTTCATAACTGGCGTAAATACCACCTGCTGGGTCTCCCAATACCGAAGCATCAGATCATAGTCAGCAGCCGAACGGTACTGTGTGTTAAACATACCGAATCTGTCATACGCCTCTTTCGTAACAAAACACGTCGGATGTGTGATCATCTGCTCAGGCAGAAAATCATGATGGTGAATGAGCGTTGTCTTTTCTCTTTCATTCAAAAAATTTCGCTGCATTCCGTAAACCACCTCATACGGATTTCCCTGATAGCTCCTCACAGCCTGTTCTACTGTATCATTCTCATACCAATCATCGCTGTTGACAATTCCTATCAATCGCCCCTTCGCAAGATCTATTCCCTTATTCATCGCATCGTAGATCCCCTTGTCTTTTTCAGAAATGACAGTACATTTCTCCGGAAGCTTGCTGCGATGCAGATCGATCAATTCTAATGTGTGATCAACAGAGCCTCCATCAATTATGATATATTCCATATAATTATAAGTTTGATTTTCTATGCTTGTCAATGTTTGCTCTATAGTATTCTCACTGTTATAACATGGTGTAATCACGGACACAAATATTTCTGCCATTTGCTAAAATCCTTTCCCAACAACTTCCCTGTATAGCTGATCCAGCTGTTTGGCAATCGCAAGCGTGCTGAATTCATTTTGAACACACTGTCTTATTGTATTTACATCATAACTTTCATACTGTCCGCATATTTGTCGCAAAGCACATTTAAGACTTTCAACATCATCGGCCGAAATCAGTATTCCGTTCTCACCTGTCACAAAATCATCCGGTCCCCCGTTCGCCACCGCTATGACCGGCTTTCCGCATGCCATCGCTTCTATATAGACTACGCCAAAAGTCTCATAACGGCTAGGAAGCACGAAGACGTCGCACGCCTGCATCTGCTCCACAACCTGCTCGCGGCTAAGTTGTCCAGCAAACTCCACCGTCTGTTCGACACCGAACTTTCTACTCCATTCTACCGCTTTTTGCATGGCATGTCCACCGCCGCCTATGATCAGTTTTGCGGCGGGGTCTTTTACTGAATAATCCCGCCATGCCTCCAATAAAATATCCATGCCCTTTTTCAAAAGCTGATCCCTGGTATTCATATGGCATATGGTCAGAAAACGCATTCCTTGGTGCGGCTTTTGCTCACAGGGCTTAAACCGGTCAAAATCGACGACATTCCCGATGACTTCTATGTCGTTTGATGTCCTGTACTCTGATATAAGCTTTGCGAACGCACGACTCACGCAGATCACCTTTGCCGCATGCTCAAATGCCTGTTTGATATATCTTTCATTGGATCTGCTAATTTGATCTTTGTGCAGCTCAAACAGTGTTGCGTGTTCTGTTATTACATATGGAATACCTGTCTGTTCGGACAGTCTCATCGCCGCATACCCTGCCCACACACAGCAGTGTGCATGGATCACATCAAAACGCTCACTCTCAAGCCCGTGTTTCTCATACAATCTCCTGATGCCTTTTGCAAATGCCTCCCGATGCCCTTCCATGCCATGCTTCAGGGGACAAAATATTTTCATGCGGTGTATCTTGATGCCCTCGCACTCTTCTGATTGCTCTTCCGCATAAAATACATACTCAGCGATACATTTTACTGAATATGTATCACTGTATAATATTGTCACCTGATTGCCAGCGCGCTTTAATGCCAGCGCCTGATCCCAGAAAAAGCTTCCGTTTGTCGGTCTGCCCTTCGTTCTAAAGAAAGCGGGTATTATCAATACATTCACTTGTTTATCCCCTTTGATCACACCTACAAAATATCACTTGTTATTCAAAGCAGTTTTAGCCCAGCTTTTACATTGTTTCACTGCCTCCCAGCCCATTTTGTTCTGCCACATATACCAGAACTTCCTCCTGAAGAAGAGCTTCATCTCTGTCTTTTTTAATCTCGACAGACTTGTCGCCGTGACTGATCTGTCTGACATGCGGTACCACACAAGCTGCTTGTCAAGCAGACCAAACCGATATCCCGCATGCATCGCTTTCAGATTCATCGGATAGTCCTCAAAC
>CAJUQU010000033.1:0-9457 GCA_910588595.1 uncultured Lachnospiraceae bacterium
CACTCTTTCCCTACACGACGCTCTTCCGATCTAATGTAAGCTAATCAAATAGCGGGCAGTTCTCTTTTTTGATATACTGCAATTACAGTCAGACAGAGGAAACGCAAAAACAGATACGGCATTGTCTAAATAACGAAAAATAAAAGAATAGTCAATATTTATGAAAGGGCAGGGGACGAAAATGGCGATTTTAGAGGTAAAAAATGTGAGCAAGATCTATTCGACGCGCTTTGGGAGCGCGAAGGTGCAGGCGCTCTCAAACATGAACTTTTCGGTGGAGGAGGGCGAGTATGTGGCGATCATGGGCGAGTCCGGCTCGGGCAAGACGACACTGCTGAACATACTTGCATCGCTCGACAAGCCTACGGGCGGGGAGGTGCTGCTAAAGGGCAGGAACCTGACAGCGATCAAGGAGAAGGAGCTGTCGGCATTCCGGCGTGACAATCTCGGGTTTGTCTTTCAGGATTTTAACCTGCTCGACAACTTTTCCCTGAGGGACAATATCCTGCTCCCGCTTGTACTGCAGGGGAGGGCGGTTGCACAGATGGAGCAGCTCATTGAGCCGATCGCACAAAGACTCGGCATTGCGCAGCTGCTGGCGAAGTACCCATACGAGGTTTCGGGCGGACAGAAGCAGAGGGTGGCAGTGGCGCGGGCGATCATCATCAGCCCGCAGCTGCTCCTCGCGGATGAGCCGACAGGGGCGCTTGACTCCAAGGCGACAGAGGATCTGCTGAGGGTGTTTCGGGAGATCAACAATGACGGGCAGACGATCCTGATGGTGACGCACAGCACGGATGCAGCGAGCCATGCAGACCGCATTTTGTTCATAAAGGACGGGGAGGTCTTCCACCAGCTGTACCGCGGAAACATGACGAACGAGCAGCTTTACGCGAAGATATCGGACGCGCTTGCGATGCTCAGGAACCAGTCGGGGGCAAGACACCCGGGGACCGAGTTAAAGATCTCTTAAATTCATAAAAAGGAGTGTGAGGATCATGAACCATCTATATTGCAGGTTGGCAGTGACGAATTTGAAGAACAACGGGCAGTTTTATGTGCCGTATATTCTGGCAGGCATGGTATCGGCGATGATGTTCTATATCATGCGTGCCGTCCAGGGGAACGACAGCATCAACGCGATGCGCGGTGCCAGCGTACTCCATATCGTGCTTTTTATGGGCGTTGTCATCGTCGGGGCGTGTGTGTGCATCTTTCTGTTTTACACGAACAGTTTTGTGATGAAACGCCGCAAGAAGGAGCTGGGTGTTTACAATATCCTCGGCATGGAGAAGCGGCATATCGCAAAGGTGCTGGCATGGGAAGCCTTGATCCTGTATCTGATCTCTGTCTGCGGCGGTCTGGTGTGCGGCATCGTGTTCAACAAACTGGTGGTCATGTTTCTGTGCAAACTGACAGGCGTGTCAGAAAGTATTCCGTTTTATATCTCGGGCTGGGGCTGCCTGCAGACTGCGGAGCTGTTTGCGGTCGTGTATGTGCTGATGCTGCTGTACAATTTTATGCAGGTAAAGCTCGCGGATCCCATTGCACTCCTGCACGGAAACAATGTGGGGGAGCGGGAGCCAAAGGCAAAGTGGGTGTCAGCGGTGATTGGGGTTGTGTGCATTCTGTCGGGGTACTATCTTGCGGTCCATGTGAACGGCGTCATCGAGGCGGTCAATATATTTTTTGTGGCGGTACTGCTGGTCATCGCGGGAACTTATGAGCTGTTCTTATCGGTGAGCATCGCGGTGCTCAAACTGCTCAGGAACAATAAAAAATACTATTATAAGGCTTCGCATTTTATCGCGGTTTCCGGTATGATGTACCGCATGAAGCGCAATGCCGTCGGGCTTGCCAATATCTGCGTGCTCTCCACGATGGTGCTGGTGATCATATCGACGACGGTGTGTCTGTATGCGGGGGTGGAGGATTCCCTGCAGACGCTGGAGGCTGACGCGACGTTCTATTTTGACAGTGTACCCGGGGCGGCGGTCAGAGAACAGCTGACAGGGCAGTTTCATGCTGTGGCGGAAAGCCAGGGCAGAAAAGTGACAGAAGTGTCAGAATATACGGATGTCCTGGTCGTGACGCACCGTGTGGGCAATGAGATCGAGAAGTACGACAACGAAAACGGATCATATGGTTTTTCGGATATGGGCATGCTCTACGTGATGACCAAATCGGACTTCGAGAAGTATACAGGGCATACGCTTGGCGCGATCGCACCCGGAAGCGTGATGGTCACATCGCCGGACGGAACCGCGCAGGACAGCATCAAGGTGTTTGGCAGGACATATGCGGTCGCGGGAACATTGGAGCTGACAGAAGACTTTCCGGTCAACGAGATGGAAGGATTTCTGGGGAACACGGAAGTGCGCTATATGGTCGTGGCGGATGACGATGAATTGGAGCACCTGGGCGCGGACGTGGAAGTCCAGTATCATGTCGGCGTGGAGACGGACGGGACGCGCGAGGAGCGGCTGATGTACGCTGCGGCTGTCCGGGAGGCGGTGGAAGCGTGCAGGACACAGGCCGGATTTGACCGCTGCCTGCTCTACTCAAGGGTAGAACAGCGGGAGGAGTACATGAGAATGAACGGCGGATTTTTGTTCCTCGGGCTGTTTCTCGGGATCCTGTTTTTGATGATCACAGTGCTGATCATCTATTACAAGCAGATCTCGGAGGGATTTGAGGACAGGGAGCGCTTCGCGATCATGACCAAAGTAGGTATGAGCCGCGAGATGGTGAGGGCGGCGATCAACGCGCAGGTGCGCACCGTATTTTTCCTGCCGATCACCGTGGCGGTGCTCCATCTCGTGATGGCTTTTCCGATGCTGAAACTGATGCTGCTGGTGTTCGGGCTGGCAAATGTACAGTTGTTTGCGGGGTGTCTTGCGGCGACGGCGGCAGTGTTTGCAGTCATTTACTTTATCGTGTTCAGGCTTACCTCGAGAAGCTACTACAAGATTGTGTATTAGTGGATGTTGAAAGTTTGTTATAGTTCAACCTGGGACTTCGCACTACGCTGCGAAGTCCGTGAGAAAGCATAGTGGGTTACTGTTCACTCGTCAATAAAAGTAGTGAAAAACGTGCGCCAAAATGCTTGCACTTTAGCATTTTGTGTGCAAATGGGTTGCTGTTTACGCCTTCATTACATAAAATTGTGTCAGAATTAGTTGGGGCGTGAACAGTAACCATAGTGGTTGGGATGCACCAAACCAATGCATCAAATCATGGGCATCAAATCATGCAAAAAATTTCTTGACATCGATTCAAAAGAACGGTATAGTTATTCCTGGAACGTGTCTATACACGTTCGAAAATGCTAGGGGTGCACATCGCTGAGACTTTACCCTCATTACTTGAACCGGATAATACCGGCGTAAGGAAGCAGTATGGGAATAATGGATACCTGGAACTGGCTCTGGGTTCAAACGATGCTCGCCTCCTCGCAAAACGAAGGAGGATTTTTTTATGTTGTACAATGTGGTAGTGGACGAATGGGGCGGCACGACTTACGTGCCGACGGCACTTGGCAATGTGCTGCTCGGGGCGGTGATCATCGCGCTGCTCGCGGCGGCGGTCGGCTTTGCAAAGATGCACGCAAAAAAGCGCAGCGAAGATCGGGAGCCCGACAGGAACGGAGCCGGAAGCGGCAGGATGACCATAAAGCAGCTGGTATTCTGCGCGATGGCGGTCGCGCTCGGCACGGTGCTGTCAAACATCAAGCTGTTTGACCTGCCGTACGGCGGCTCGGTCACAATGCTGTCAATGCTCGTGATCTGTCTGCCGGGGTACTTTTTCGGATTTGGCGCGGGTCTGATGACGGGACTTGCGTACGGCGTGCTGCAGCTTTTGATCGATCCGTATATCCTGTTCCCGGCGCAGCTTGTCATGGACTATTTGCTGGCATTCGGCGCGCTGGGGCTGTCCGGTCTGTTTTCAGGCGCAAAAAATGGTCTGGTGAAGGGGTATGCCGTCGCCGTGCTGGGGCGCTATGTGTTTGTGGTGCTCTCCGGCTGTATATTCTTTGCGTCCTACGCGTGGGAGGGCTGGGGCGTGCTGCCGTACTCGCTGGTGTACAATGGCAGCTATATCTTTTCCGAGGCAGCCATAAGCATCGTGATCATACTTCTGCCGCCGGTGAAGTCGGCTGTGGGCAGGATCAGGAAGCTGGCGCTGGAGTAGCCGGGCGCCGATACAGGCTCTGATAATATATAATAGTAGATATATTTTTGCTAAAAAAATGCAGGTTTTGATGACCTGCGTTTTTTGTTATGGTATGATTACAGCAGGTGTAAATGTGAGATACAGATAACAGAGAGGAATAAACGAAAGGAACAAACGATATGAAGCTTAACTTATCAGGAACCTGGCAGTTTGCACTGGACGGGGAGAAGGCAGGGATCCGACAGGAATTTTTCAAAAAAACGTCATTTGAGGACACGATCGACCTGCCGACGACGACTGCCGAGGCAAAGAAGGGCGAGAGGGGCACGGAGCGCGCTGCGGGATATCTGACAGAGACGTATCACTTTGAGGGATATGCCTGGTATCTGCAAACGATCGAGATCCCGGAGGCGGAGCGGGGAAAACGGTTCTTTTTCTCCATGGAGCGGACCAGAAAGTCGACGGTGTGGGTGGACGGCGTGCCGGCTGGGCACTTTGACAGTTTCTATGCGGCGCACCGCTACGAGCTGTCAAAGTGGCTCACGCCCGGAATGCACACGCTTGTCGTGATGACGGACAACACGGATTATATCTCAAAGGGCGGTCATATGACTTCGCCGGACACACAGACAAACTGGAACGGCATTCTGGGAGAGATTTTCCTGGAATCCGTCGAGGATATCGCGATCGATCAGATGGGACTCTATCCGTCCAGGAAGGAAAAAGATGTGGAGATCCGCCTGCAGCTCTCCCATGGCAGCGCGCTCGATGGCATCCGGGTCAGCGCAGGCTGCCGGCTGACGAAACTCAGGATGAAGGAGGGCAGGGATTTCGAGCACTTTGAGCCGCTGTATACACAGGCGGTGGAGACGCGCAGGGAGTGGATCGCACAGGGCAAAGGGCAGGATCTGCCGTATAGGATCGAGACGCTGGAGGATTTGCCGGAGAAAATCTACGAGGTTTCTGCCCTGGACACCAGGCTGACGCTCAGATACCCGCTGGGGGAGCAGGCGAGGGAGTGGGATGAGTACGATCCCTGCGTCTATGAGCTGACAGTCCGCATCCTGCGCGGCGGCAGTGTGCTCTGCGAGCGGACAAGCCACTTCGGACTGCGCGAGTTTACACACGATGAACTGAAACTGTACTGCAACGACAAGGAGATCTTCCTGCGCGGCACGCACGACGGCATGAGCTTCCCGCTGACAGGCTATGCCCCGATGGATCTCGATTCGTGGCTCCGGGTGTACGGCACCAGCAAGGAGTACGGGCTCAACCACTACCGGTATCACACCTGCTGTCCGCCGAAAGCGGCGTTTCTGGCGGCGTCATACCTTGGCATCTATGTGCAGGCTGAACTGGCATTCTGGGGTTCCATCTACGAGGCGGGGGACGAGAACTACGACCGGGAGCAGCAGGAATTCCTGCTGCAGGAGGGGATCCGCGCGCTCGACGCGTTCGGCGATCTGCCGTCGTACTTTGGCATGAGCATGGGGAACGAGCTGTGGGGCAGCAAGGCGGAGATCAACCGGATCATGGGTGTGCTCAAGGCGCATGACGACCGACACCTGTACACGCAGGGGAGCAACAACCACCAGTTTGTGCCCTCCGTGCTCCCGAACGACGATTTTTTCAGCGGCGTGCGTTTCTCCACACACCGCCTCTTCCGCGGCTCCTATGCGATGTGCGATGCGCCGCTTGGATTTGTGCAGACACAGAGACCGGGCGCATACTGGGATTACGATGAGATGATATCGCCCGCCGGGATCACGGGGAGTGAGTCTTCCAAAGGCGGAACGATACAGATCCAGTACGGCACAGGCATCAAGGAGGTGGAAGTCGGAGAGGGTGAGCAGGAAGTGATCCCGCATGTCCCGGTGGTCTCGCACGAGATCGGACAGTACGAGTTCACGCCTGATTTCCACGAGATCGAGCGGTACACAGGCGTCCTGCAGCCCGAGAATATGAAGATCTTTCGCGAGCGCATGGAGGAAAAGGGTCTTCTTGGCTACGCTGACGAGTATTTCCGCGCGTCGGGAAAGCTGGCGGCGGCGTGCTATAAGCTCGAGCTCGAGGCGGCGCTGCGCAGTGCGAATCTGAGCGGATTCCAGCTGCTCGACATCAAGGATTTCCCGGGGCAGGGAACGGCGCTTGTGGGGATCATGAATGCGTTTCAGATCAACAAGGGCGCCATCGCGCGGACAGACTGGCGCATGTTCTGCTCCGACACGGTGCTCCTGCCGACGCTGGACAGCTTTGTGATGAGAGGCGGAGACTGCATCCGCAGCGAGGTGAAGCTGCGGTATTACCGCCCGGAAAAACGCACCAACGTGCAGCTCAGTGCAGTGTGGTATCTGAAAAAACAGGCGTCGGCGGGCAGTGCAGATCAGAAAAAACAGGCAAACAATACAGAGCTTCAAAAGATTGCGGTCCAGACGCTGGATTGTGCGGCGATATCGGGAAGGGGACTCCTGACACTGGGCACGATCGAGCTGCGCGTGCCCGATTGTGAGAACAACGCGGCGTATATCCTTCGATTTTCGCTGACCAGTGACAACGCGGATGACATCGTGAATGAGTATGATGTATTTATATATGAAGGGAATAGACATATTATAAATAAAGAAACTGTGTATAATGAGACTGCGAATGAAGAGACTGTGAATAAAAAGACTGTGAATGAAGAGACTGTGAATAAAAAGACTGAAAATAAACATACTGCGGATCAAAATAATGTGAATGAAAAAACGAATCCCAACCCAGTCTGCATCACAAGCGACACTGACACCGCGCTGGCGGAGTGCGGCAAGGGCGCGTCTGTGTTGTTGTTCGTGAAGCCGGACAGCGCGCTGCCGGACAGCCGTCTAAAGGGAGAGTACTGTACTGATTTCTGGTGTTATCCGATGTTCCGCTCGATCTCGGAGGGGGCGGGCAAGCCAGTTCCCGTCGGGACGATGGGACTGCTGATCGATACGGATCACCCGGCGCTTGCGGGGTTTGTGTGCGAGGAGCACACGACAGCGCAGTGGTATCAGATCGTCATGCACTCCCAGCCCAGGATCCTGGACAGCACCGAGGAGACGAAAGACATCAAGCCCATCGTGCGCATGATGGACAACTTTGAGCGCAATCACAACTTGGGGCTCATCTATGAAGTGGAGCGCGAAAACGGGAAAATGCTCGTCTGCGAGGCGGATCTTTTGACTCTGCGCAGCGAGTACCCGGAGGCGGACTGTCTGTACCGGAGTCTGGTGGACTATGTACAGTCGGAAAAGTTTTTGCGGCGGGATAAATAAAATAGAGCAATGAAGAAAGGTTGATATTGAAATGAAAACGGACAATGAATTGCTAAATAACCTGGATCAATTGCACACGACTGAACTGGGCGCAGTGCGCATAAAGAGAAATTTGTCATTGGTTACGGATGACGTGATTGCGTGGTGCAGAACAAAGATCAGTTCGGACAATGCTGTCATTACCAGGAAAGGGAAAAACTGGTATGCGGCTGTAGAGGATTGTATCATCACAGTCAATGCATATAGTTATACGCTCATAACTGCACATAAACAATAATCAGGATCAGTTCCCGTCAGCATGTTGATTTTATCGGCGTGTCCACATATAATAGGAAGGAGAGGAAGGAGCATTATATTGCGGTATGCATGTTAGATGAGCAGAGTCGGGAGTTTGAACAATTTATCGACAGCAGGACAGGGACTTATCAGATATGCGGGAAGCTGGAAAAGATGAAATATCAGCCGCCTTACGATTTGCTCGCAGCGTGTATTGGCATTGACAATAAGGATCGATTAGAACGAATGATATCAAAAAAGTACGAGATCAGAGTCATCGATCCTGATATAAAGGAATGATTATTTTGTTGTTGGGACTGTGCGGAGTCTGGAGCGGGATTGAAAAAAGGAGAAAACATATATGACACAGATACATTTACCGGATAAAGTCAGGTATATCATAACAAAACTGGAGGCAGCAGGGTATGAGGCGTATGCGGTGGGCGGATGTGTCAGGGATTCCCTGCTCAGGAGAACACCCAGTGATTGGGATGTCACCACCTCGGCAAAACCGCAGCAGATCAAAGCTGTATTCCGCCATACGATCGATACCGGCATACAGCACGGTACAGTGACAGTCATGCTCGACCGAGAGGGGTTTGAGGTGACGACGTATCGGATCGACGGCGAGTATGAGGACAGCCGCCACCCGAAGGAAGTCATTTTTACAGCGAATCTGATCGAGGATCTAAAGCGCAGGGATTTTACGATCAATGCCTTTGCCTACAATGATCAGAGCGGTATCGTCGATGCGTTTGACGGCATAAAGGATCTGCATCAGGGCATTATCCGGTGTGTGGGTGAAGCGTCAGAGCGTTTTGGCGAGGATGCGCTCCGCATGCTCCGGGCAGTGCGTTTTTCGGCACAGCTGGGATTTTCGATCGCGGAGGATACCAGGTCTGCTATCAGGGCGCTTGCGCCTAGCCTTGCGAAGATCAGTGCAGAGCGCATACAGGCGGAGCTGGTGAAGCTGCTCGTTTCAGACCATCCTGATCACATGCGCGACGCGTACGGGCTGGGGATCACAGCGGTCATACTGCCGGAGCTGGACGCCGCATTTGCAACACAGCAGCACAATCCACATCATCAGTATACAGTAGGGGAGCATCTCATGCAGAGCCTGCTTCATACGCGATCTGACAAGAGCCTGCGGATCGCAGCACTTTTGCACGATATCGGAAAACCGTCCACAAGGACGACCGATGAGGATGGAATCGACCATTTTCACGGGCATGTGGAAGTGGGGGAGCAGATGGCGGTCGATATCTTAAAACGGCTGAAATTTGACAACGATACGATTGATAAAGTGCAGAAATATGTCAGGTATCACGACTATAAACCGGAAGCGAACGCACGTTCTGTCCGACGTGCCATCAACAGGATCGGCGAGACGTATTTTCCACAGGTGATGGAGATCAGACGCGCGGACACACTGGCGCAGAGCCTTTATGAGCGGGAGGAAAAACTGGCGCAGATCGATGAGATCATGAGGCTTTACACCCAGATCATGGAAGCGAGACAGTGCATATCGTTAAAGACACTGGAAATCACAGGAAATGACCTGATCGCACTCGGCGTGCCCAGAGGGAAGCGGATCGGGGAGATCCTGAACCAGCTTCTCGACGAGGTTCTGCAGAATCCGGAAAACAATCTGCATGAATATTTGATAGAAAAAGCAAAAGAAATGCTGTAGAAAGAAGTGGAATAAACAATCC
>CAJUQU010000033.1:9557-21726 GCA_910588595.1 uncultured Lachnospiraceae bacterium
CCCTTCGACATAAGATAGAATAAGTCGCTATCTGTGCAGAGGGGGATTTCCCCCTTCGACATAAGATAGAATAAGTCGCTATCTGTGCAGAGGGGGATTTCCCCCTCCGACATAGGATAGAATGAATCGCGATAGAATCAATCATTATCTGTGTGGAGGGGGATTTTTTGTGAATGATAAGTCAGTGAACGTGCTGGAACAATATGATGTGACGATCAACCGCACCTTCAAGGGGCGTGGAACCATAATCTGTGATACGCAGCAGGGTATGCGTGTACTCAAAGAATACCGGGGAAGGACGGAGAAGCTCGAACTCCTGTATCAGCTTCAATGCAGGCTGAATGACAGCCTAAGGACCGATATGCTGATCAGAAACAAGGAGGGAGCGCTGTTTGTGAAGGATATTGACAACAGCATTTATATACTTGAGGAGCAGGTTGAAGGGAAGGAGTGCAGCTATAAGAGCGAGGAGGACATCGTTAAGGCATTTGGCGCCATGGCAAAACTCCATCTGAAATTTATGATACCAGTATCGGACGATACATATACAATGCCCGTTTTTTTCTATGCTGACGAGATGGAAAAGCATACAATGGAGTGCAGGCGGGTTAAAAATTATTTAAAGAAACTGCACAGCAAAACCGATTTCGAGCGGGCGCTGCTGCAGGAGTACGACTATTTTCTCGACAGGGCTGTGGAGGTGACAAAGCGTGCCAAGGAGGAGTCCAGGGCGGAGTACGAAGCATATGTGAACAGCAATGGACTTTACTGTCATGGTGATTATCAATATCACAATGTCTTGTTTGGGAAAAACAGTACTGGAAACTATACCGGCATCATCAATCTGGAACATTTTGCACACGATGCGGGTGCGCGGGATTTCTATCTGTTATTTCGGAAAATTTCGGAAAAGTGTGACTGGTCAGCAGATATGGCACAGAGTATGCTCGACGCGTACCAGAACCGCCGGGTATTTCCGCCGATCGAGTGGAGAAGCCTGTGCCTGAGACTCGCGTACCCTGAAAAATTCTGGAAGATCATCAATTTTTATTATAACTCCCGAAAGTCGTGGATGCCAAACCGCAACTACGACAAGCTCGAGAGCCTGATCCGGCAGGAAAAAAATAAGGAAAGGCTGCTGGATAAGTTCTTTTCATGAAGGGGTTGTATCTAGGCGCAAAAAAATATATAATAGGTTTACAATAATATCGCGGGGATCGATCGGGTTGAGGAGTTATGTGATGGAGGACGCGAAGATAAAGGCAAATAAGATAAAAGTTGCCCTCGCACAGACACAGATCATCTGGGAGGATAAGATGCGCAATTATGACACTGCCGAAAAGCGGATCAGGGAGGCGGTGGAACAGAAAGCGGAGGCAGTATTTTTCCCGGAAATGAGTTTTACGGGGTTTTCCATGGATACGGATTCCACGAAAGAAAGCGATGGGGCGACAATACAGCATATGAGTGCACTGGCACAGCAGTATCATGTCAATATAGGATTTGGGTGGGTGAAGGATTGCATCCGCGCATGCGGAAAGTGTGAGAATCATTATACAGTTGTGGATGTTGCGGGAAATATGATTTCTGACTATGTGAAGATCCACCCGTTTTCCTATTCAGGGGAGGATATGAGATTTCAGGGCGGCAGTGAGTTGGTGTACTTTGCACTGAATGGCATTCCATGCAGCAGTTTTATCTGTTACGATCTGCGTTTTCCTGAGATTTTTCAGGCTGTCTCCAAGAGGGCACATGTGATCATCGTGCCCGCAAACTGGCCGGCGGGGCGCAGGGATCACTGGAAAGCGCTCCTGCGGGCGCGCGCCATTGAAAATCAGGCGTATATCCTTGCAGTCAACTGTGTCGGTCAGATCGGAGGCGTATCGTATACGGGAGACAGCTGTGTCGTCAGTCCGAATGGGGATGTGGAGGCGGAGCTGTCGGATCGGGAAGGTATGGTCGTGTGGGAGCTGACTGATGATGCGGCGTGTCTGCGCGCGGAATTTCCGGTAAAACGGGACAGGAGAGAAGCCTTTTACAGTGGATTGTTATGAAAGTTAGGAACTGTTAAGAATTAACTTTGCAGATGACGCAATATAAATCTTTTTATGCAAGGCGGAGGAATGAGGCGTACTGGGGTACGCCGATTGACGACAACGCGGCATAAGAAGATTTAGACAAGTCAGATGTAAAGATTAATTCTTTAACAGTTCCTTAGATAGTATGACAAGGGGAAATACAGGATGATAAAAATACACGGAAATATGAAATGCATAATGGCTGTATTGTTTGCGGCAGCTGTCCTGACATTCACAGGATGTGCCCAGAATGTCAGCCCGCTGGGCGGCACAGACCAGCCAGATCAAAATACGGTCCAGGACACAGACCAGCAGACTGTGATCAATGAGCTCAACAGGAGCGGTATCTACGATTCTGAGGACGCCGCCGTGGTTGTCAAAAAAGACCTGGAGGCAGGGACGGTGCAGTTTCAGAATATCACGTCCTCACGCCGCTACACACTGCATTATGACGGTACAACCACCGTCTATGATAAGAATGACCAGGCACTTTCCATGGAGCAGCTCAAGGAGGGAAGTGTCGTTACAGTGCGCTTTTATAAGCCCAGAAAGGCGCTGGCTTACGTGAAGGAGAACCCGAACTGTGTCAGCTACAACAATGTCCGAAACTACAACATGGATCTGCGCAAAGGAACGATAACGATCGGCAATGAACTCTACAATATCAGCGGTCATGTCGTTGTCGTCTCCGACGGCAGGGAGACGGACATGATGGAAGTGAACCAGATGGATGTACTCAGCGTATGGGGATATAAAAATATGATCTACGGCGTCAATGTCGAGAAAGGGCACGGATATCTGCGCCTTCAGAATGAGGACTATTTTGTGGGTGGATGGATCGATGTCGGGGAGAGCGTGATCAGGAAGGTGGGGCAGGACATGCTGTTGGTGGTTCCGGAGGGGACACACACAGTCACTGTCAGCAATAAGGGAAGCAGTGCCACACAGGAGATCACATTTGCCAGAAACGAGGAGATGGCGTGGGATCTGGGAGATATTGAGATCACGGTAGTCCAGAAAGGAACCGTTATTTTTACACTCAATCCGGTAACGGCAAAGGTCTTCATCGATGGCAGGGAAGTCAATGTCTCGAGACCTGTCGAGATCGAGTATGGGCTTCATCAGATGCGTATCACAGCAGACGGGTATGATCCTGTGGCACAATACATCAGGGTGGCGGAGCCGTCCGCGAACATCGCTGTGGAACTTGAGCAGAGTGAGGAGGAGCCGGAGGAAGAAACGAGCGAGGCTTCGTCGAAGAAGACAACAGATCAAACAGACGACGATGACGACGATGACGATGAGGAGGGGACGACCAGCAAGAAATATCCGTCAAAGCCCTTAGAAACCGAGGAGGAAGAGGAATCCGAGAAAGAGACAGAAGAAAAGAAAGATGAAAAGAACACGGTCGCGTCCTCAACAACCAAATATAAAGTATATATCGATGCGCCGAGCGGTGTGGAAGCGTATCTGGATGGAAGTTATATAGGGATAACACCTGTTAGTTTCAACAAGGCTGAGGGGAGCTATGTGGTGACGCTCAGGAAGTCCGGATATCAGACAAGAAGCTATACATTGCAGATCGATGCGGAGGAGAAAGACGTGAATTACTCGTTTACAGACCTCATAAAGTTGGACGAGTAGTGAAAAGTGCGGATATTTTTCCAAAACCTATAAAAAACAGCAAATTTTAGGCTTTTTTCCTTGACAAATAAACGCTTTTCGCCTATAAATAGATATAGGCGTCAAAACGGCGCAGAGTCATATTATATACAGATATTTATAGGAGGAGTTCACAATGAACAAAACAGAATTAGTTGCTGCTATGGCTGAGCATGCAGACATGACAAAGAAGGATGCTGAGAAGGCGCTCACAGCTTTCACGGAAGTTGTTGCCAAGGAATTAAAGAAGGGCGAGAAGATCCAGTTAGTAGGTTTTGGTACATTTGAGGTAGCTGAGAGAGCAGCCAGAAAAGGAATAAATCCCAAGACAAAAGAGGAGATCGACATTGAGGCTTCCAAGGCACCGAAGTTCAAACCGGGCAAGGCATTGAAGGACGAAGTGAACAGATAATTGCTTTTTAAACGAGATGTTTCAGACAACCGATGAGGTGCACTTCATCGGTTGTTATCATTTGGGGGAGAAGAAAAGTTTTTGGCAAATGGGGGTAGTGTGAATGAGACTGGACAAATTTTTAAAGGTATCACGCATCATCAAACGCCGCACCGTGGCAAACGAGGCATGTGATGCAGGGCGGGTACTCATCAATGACAAACCGGCAAAGGCGTCGACAAATGTCAAGGTGGGGGATATCCTGACGATACAGTTTGGCAATAAGGAGACTAAGGTGGAGATCCTGGACGTGCAGGAGACCGTCAAAAAGGATGATGCAAAAGAGCTCTTCCGATACATATAGCTGATTTTTTCCTCATATAATATAGGGAGCACTCGTATGAGGAGAAGGGCGTATTCTATATGGAAAGCAGGGAGATCAGAAACGGAAGCAGTGGAAATGGCGGTGCCGGGATCGGGAAACACCGTTTCAGTATGGAGCAGCGCAGGGAATGTAAGATCACCGGCGTGGTGGAGGTCCATTCTTTTGATGAGAATACTATTCTGATGGAGACGGTGGATGGGATGCTGACCATCAAGGGCACGAATCTCCATGTGGGGCGGCTGAATCTGGAGAAAGGCGAGGCGGACGTGGACGGCACAGTAGATTCACTGGTCTATTCTGACAAGAACACTCTGGCGAAAAAAGGAGAAGGGCTGCTTACACGCCTGTTTGGTTGATGAGTGGAGAGATTGTAAAGGAGTGGCATTTCTGGCTGGTGTCGATTGCGACAGGTGCATTTATGGCGTTTGTGTACGATGTGCTCAGACTTCTGCGCCGGCTGCTCAGACATGGCAGGTTTGCGGTCGACCTTGAAGACATCCTGTACTGGACTGCCTGCTTTGGACTGAGCTTCACGCTGCTGTACTATGGGAATAATGGCGTGATCCGTTTCGCGGCAGTGCTCGGAGCGGCATTGGGAATGTTTGTCTATACGGTTACGGTGGGGCGTTTTTTTGTGCGGGTCAGTTTTTGGATCATCGATAAGACAGTTGGAAGCCTGTTTCGGCTGACCGGGAAAACGATTCAGAAAATACACAGGCTGCTCAGACCGATTCAGTGTTTCGCTAAAAAATGTTACTGTAAATGGAAAAGCCATATAAAGCGTTTATTGCAAAAATTGCAGTTGACGTGTACTTCAAATCGTCATAAAATGAAAGTACATAAGCACAAAAAGGCAAAGGACAGAAAGGGAGAGGGGTCGGATGTCAGAAAGAGCGGCGAAAGGAAATCAGAACGAAAAAAGGCCGGCAGGAAAAAACACCCGGAAGACTCCGGAATTTCTCCGAGCCCGAAATGAGAACCGTTTGGGTATGATCATTGCCCTGCTTGCCATTTCGATCATGACCGGTGTTGTCGGGATCAATTCTGTTTCCTTAAAACAGAAGGAGAAAATGTATTCGGCAAGAGAGCAGGAGCTCATGCAGCAGATCGCTGTGGAGGAAGCGCGCGCAAAGGAACTTGAGGAGTTTGCCACATATACCAGGACAAAGAAATATGCGGAGGAAGTGGCAAAGGATAAACTGGGGCTTGTGTATGAAAATGAAATCATATTTCAGGAGGCTGACTGACCAGAAAAAGTGCACCGTTATATAGCTGGGGAATTTGTTCCTCTGCCTTATAGCGGTGTTTTGCGATTATTGTCAATAAAAAATCGTGATGCAGTGCACAGGTTTGACAAAATCTGATAGTCCCCCATTCTATAATGGTTAAAATGATTAATCTAAGAGGGGGATATACACTATGTTGAAGGTAAGGACATTAAAAGCTTTTCGGGAAGCAGAGAATAGATCGGGCATTATACAGGGGTATTTGTTTAACGGATACAGCAAAAGGAAATTGTACTGCCTGTCAGAGACTTATGAGGAACTTGCAAGGCTCTACCGCGGGATACCGCAGATGGATAAGAACTGCGTTGACAGGAAAGATGTGCTCTATAGGAAGCAGCTTCAGGAGACAAAAGAGGTATTTGCTAATCATCTCGACGAGATATCAAATGCCTTTGCCGATGTGGCGGACACAGTCGTCCACGTAAGCATGCCGATGGAGCATAAGCGAAAGGCAGTGATCCATCATCTGAAGAGACAGGGCATCATAGTCCGGGAACTGGTGTTTATCGAAGGCGGCGCTGCGGGGAACTATGAATGTGCACCTGATGGACGCTTTGGGAACCGGGTCAGCATCGAGGCACGTGCAGTAGGCAGGCATACCGTGTCAGCGAGTGTGCTGGGTGAATTCTTGTCCTCCTTTTTTGGCAGAAAGCTGGTGCCGTCCGCGGAGAGTGCACTGGTGATCGGGAGAGGATACAATACCTTTATCTATGAGGACGAGCCCAGGTACACCGTTTTGAGTGCTGTTTCAAGGGCGGTCAAGGAAGACGAGAAGATTTCTGGTGACAATTTTTCGTTGGAGGAATATAATCAGAGTCAGGTGGTCGTGATGCTCGCAGACGGTATGGGGAGCGGCGAGCTGGCATGCAGGGACAGCCAGGCAGTCATCGAATTTATGGAGCGGTTTTTAGAAGCGGGGTTCCAGAAGGAGAAGGCGTTCTCAATGGTCAACGGGGCGATCGCTGCGCAGAATGGCTGCTGCAATCTCACGACGCTTGATATCTGTGCGATGAACCTGCTGACAGGGGAAGCTGAGTTCGTCAAGGCCGGCGCGGCGGCAAGTTACATCAAACGGGGGAACTGGGTGGATGAGGTGGCAGCGGACACGCTTCCGCTCGGGAGTATCGATGAGCTGAGTCCGATCACGCAGAGTGTCAGGCTTGCGGATACGGACATGCTGATCATGATCTCTGACGGGATCTCCGATGCAGTCGAGAGCGAGACAGAGGGCAGGCTGCGGGAGATCATTTCAAGGAGTCCCATACAGAATCCCAAGGAGATGGCGGACTATCTCTTGCGTTATGCGATCAGCAGCCAGGGCGGACGTATACGGGATGACATGACAGTTCTAGCCTGTTGTGTGAGACGGCGGAGATGACCGAACAGTGTTAAAGGAGAAATGATATAGATGGTTGACAGGGTTTTGGCGTATGCCAGGGAGAATCATATGATCGAGGAGGGAGACTGTGTTGTGGCGGGGGTGTCTGGAGGTGCGGATTCCGTCTGCCTTCTGCTGATGCTTCTTGAGATCAGAAAAGTGCTCCCGATAGAGATCCGTGTGGTCCATGTCAATCATCTGATCCGTGAAGATGCGGCGGAAGATGCGGAGTATGTCCGAAAATTGTGCCTGGCACAGCAGCTTCACTTTACACTGGTGGAGGAGGATGTGGAGGCAGCCGCGCGCAGGCTTCATATTTCAGCGGAGGAAGCAGGGCGGACGGTGCGGTATGATGCGTTTGAGAAAGAACTGGGATCAAAAAAAGGCAGCATTGCGATCGCTCACAACAAAAATGACAGTTGTGAGACCTTTTTATTCCATTTGTTCCGTGGCACTTCGCTCAGGGGGCTGTCCGGGATCCGTCCGGTGCGCGATAAGATCATCAGGCCGCTGCTGTGTCTGTCAAGAGACGAGATCGAAGCCTTTTTGCTGGAAAGAAATGTCTCATACTGCATAGACAGCACCAATTTGGAGGATAATTATTCAAGGAATATCATACGCCACCATATCCTTGATACGGCTGTGCGCGAGATCAGTCCGGCAGCAGTCAGCCATATCAGCGACGCGTGTGAGCGGGTGAAGGAAGCATATGACCTGATCGCAGATATCACGGATCAGGGAGTTCAGTCCTGCGTGACGGCGACATCAAAAACGATCCATATCGATCGGGAACAGTATCTGCGGCTTCACAAGACGATACAGGGCTATGTGGTGATGGAGGTGCTCGCGCAGGCCGCCGGAAGCAGAAAGAACCTGGAGGCAGTCCATGTCAGACAGGTTCAGAGGCTGATGGACAGCCAGTGCGGGAGGATCGTCCAGCTTCCATATCATCTGCGGGCAAGGCGTGATTATACTGGGATCTGTATCTGCAAGGAGCCTGACGTGACAGCGCAGGAGGTTGTCCTGTCTGAGATCGTACTCTCTGATGAGGAGACATATGCGCTGGCGGAGGGAAGGGAGCTTGTAATATCAGTAGGTAAACATCATAAAATCAGGGCAAAATTAATATTTTTGGGAAATAATGGGATTGATTTCAAAAATATTCCGCAAAAAAAGTATACGAAATGGTTTGATTATGGTAAAATAAAAAGAAGTATCGTCATAAGAACCCGCAGACCGGGTGATTTTCTGACGGTGAATGCCATGGATCAGAAAAAAAATCTAAAAGCATATTTTGTTGATCAAAAGATACCGCAGGCTGAGCGTGACCAACTCTGTCTTGTGACAGACGGAAGCCATGTGATCTGGATCGTGGGGGAGCGCATCAGCAATCATTACAAAGTCAGTGAGGACACAAGGACAATTTTGGCGCTTACCTTTGAGGAGGCGCAGTAGAAAAACTGCAGAATGATGATGCATGTGTCACGCTGTGTGGGTGTCATGTGGGAAAGAGAACAAAGGAGGACTCAAATATGGCTGAGAGGATCAGAGTCATGTTGACGGAGGAACAGGTGGATACCAGGATAAAGGAGATCGGAGAGCAGATCAGCCGCGACTATGCGGGCAGGCAGGTTCATTTGGTGTGTGTGCTCAAGGGCGGCAGCTTTTTTCTGTGTGAGCTCGCAAAACGTATCACAGTGCCGGTGTCCCTTGATTTTATGTCAGTTTCGAGCTACGGCAGCAATACCAAGTCGAGCGGGGTGGTCAAGATCGTGAAGGACCTTGATGAGCCTCTAAAGGATAAGGATGTCATTGTTGTTGAGGATATCGTGGATTCCGGAAGGACGCTGAGCTATCTGCTCGAGCTGCTGGGGCAGCGCGGACCAGGGAGCATGAAGCTTTGTACACTGCTTGATAAACCGGACAGACGCGTTGTCGATGTGAAGGTGGATTACACAGGCTTTGAGATACCGGATGAATTTGTTGTGGGTTATGGTCTTGACTATGACCAGCGATACAGGAATCTTCCGTATATCGGCGTGGTTGAATTTGACTAGAAGGAGACAGAAATTGGGAAAAGGTGCAAAAGGAATCAATTTGACATTTATATTTATATTGGTGCTGGTGCTGGTACTCATCTGGGCAAGCACCAACAGTGGCGGCAGCGGCTCCTATACGATGGCGCAGTTTGTGGCTGAGATGGAGGAAGGGCTGGTTGTGGACGTGGAGATCCACCCCAATGTACAGGTGCCCACAGGTATGCTGCGCATCACGTTAAAAGATAATCAGCAGAGAAATCTCTATGTGTCTGATGTCATTGAGGCACAGGAGATCATAAAGAGCTATAATATAGAGCCGATCGTGAGAGATGTGCCGCAGGAGAACTGGTTCATCACAGAGCTGCTCCCGCTGTTGATGCTGCTGGTTGTCGTGGTGTTTATGTTCAGTATGATGAACGCTCAGAATGCCGGAAACAGCGGCGGCAAGATGATGAATTTCGGAAAGAGCAGGGCGCGCCTCATGACAGGCGGTGAGGTCACATTGAAGGATGTGGCAGGGCTCAAGGAAGAGAAGGAGGATCTCGAGGAGATCGTGGATTTCCTCAAGGATCCCGGAAAATATACAAAGGTCGGGGCAAGGATCCCCAAGGGTGTCCTGCTAGAAGGCGCACCGGGTACTGGTAAGACATTGCTGGCAAAGGCGATCGCGGGCGAGGCGAATGTACCGTTTTTTTCGATATCAGGGTCCGATTTCGTGGAGATGTTTGTCGGTGTCGGTGCATCGAGAGTGCGTGATCTGTTTGCTGAGGCGAAGAAGAACGCGCCCTGTATCGTGTTCATCGATGAGATCGACGCGGTGGCAAGGCGGCGCGGCACCGGTATGGGCGGCGGTCACGACGAGCGCGAACAGACCCTGAACCAGATGCTTGTGGAGATGGACGGATTTGGCACGAATGAGGGTATCATCGTGATGGCGGCGACGAACCGCGTCGATATCCTCGATCCGGCAATCCTGCGTCCGGGGCGCTTTGACAGGAAGATCACGGTGTCTCCGCCGGACGTGGGCGGCAGGGAGGAGATCCTCAATGTACACGCAAAGAATAAACCGCTCGCAGAAGATGTGGACCTAAAGCAGGTAGCGCAGACGACAGCGGGATTTACAGGTGCCGATCTCGAAAACCTCCTGAACGAATCAGCGATCCAGGCAGCGAAAGAGAACCGTTCTTTTATTAAGCAGGATGACATCAAGAGGTCCTTTATCAAAGTAGGCATCGGTGCGGAAAAGAAGAGCCGTATCATATCTGAGAAGGAAAAGAAGATCACCGCTTATCACGAGGCAGGTCATGCGATTTTGTTTCATGTACTTCCCGATGTGGGACCCGTCTATACGGTGTCGATCATACCGACCGGACTTGGCGCTGCGGGATACACGATGCCGCTTCCTGAACGGGACGAGATGTTCAACACCAAAGGCAGGATGCTGCAGGATATCATGGTTTCGCTTGGCGGGCGGATCGCGGAGGAGATCATATTTGACGACGTGACGACCGGTGCTTCGAGCGATATCAAGAAAGCGACCAAGGTGGCGAGAGCCATGGTGACAAAGTACGGATTTTCTGACAATATCGGCGTCATCAACTACGATGAGGACGACAACGAAGTGTTCATCGGCCGTGACCTGGCACACACCAGAAGCCATTCTGAGGCTGTCGCGAGTGAGATCGACGTCGAGGTGAAGGCGATCGTGGACGACTGCTACAAGAAGGCAAAGGATATCATTATGAAATATGAAACTGTGCTTCACGCCTGCGCGGAACTTCTGCTGGAGAAGGAGAAGATCGGCAGGGATGAGTTCGAGGCGCTGTTCGCATAAAATAGTATTAATAAAAAACAGTCACTTATAGAGATATGGGTGGCTGTTTCTAGAATGCTTTTGACAATGTATCTGATGACTGGTATGCCAGAGCATTTTTCAAACACGCTCTAGGATGCAGCAGGGCGGGAAGTGATGATATGAATGGTGGCACTGCAGATAATGCTGTTATGGAGAGCAGTAAAGAGGAAAGCGATGCGCATGACAGCACAGAGAAGGATGACAGTGTAGAGGCGGGCGCTCAGGCGGAAAACAGCATTGAGGCGGAGGCAGTGCCGACGGAGAATCAGGTCACGGACAACGCACGCACAGAAAATAAAGAAATGGAGGAATTGACAGCAATGAGTATTATGAAGGACATGAAGATCGGATGGAATGTGGGAAATACCTTGGATTCCGTCAGAACGGACATTACGAGGATTGATGCACCGTACAAATTTGAGACAGCATGGGGCAATCCGAAGGTGACACAGGAGCTGATCGACGCAGTGCTTGACTCGGGATTTAATGTGATCCGCGTTCCGGTATCGTGGACGAACCACATCGGACCGGAGCCGGAGTACCAGATTACGGAAAGCTGGATGGAGCGGGTGAAGGAGGTTGTTGACTATGCGTATCATAAAGGGGCATACGTGATCCTCAATATCCATCATGAAGACTGGAACTATCCGTATTATGACAATCTTGACCGCGCATCTGCCGAGATGGCAGCTGTGTGGGGACAGATCGCGGAAGAGTTCAAGGACTACGATGAGCATCTGATCTTTGAGGGGCAGAATGAGCCCAGAAAAGTGGGAACACCGCTCGAGTGGAACGGCGGCGACGCAGAGGGCTGGGAAGTTGTCAACAAGACAAACAAGGTATTTGTCGATACCGTGCGCGCGGCGGGCGGATCAAATCCGTATCGTATGCTGATGATTCCGGGATATGCGGCGAACTGTACTGTCGGCATCCAACATATCGAGGTGCCGGAAAATGACAATCGTGTCATAATTTCAGTCCACGCGTATGAACCGTATGACTTTGCCTTGAATCCAAACGGCAGGAGTGAGTGGAATCACGACACGGACGCGATCGATAAGCTGATGGGTGATCTGAAAACACTTTTTATCGACC
>CAJUQU010000034.1 GCA_910588595.1 uncultured Lachnospiraceae bacterium
CTTCACGTGCCCCAAAGATATTTGTCAGTACACGGCGGCAGCCGGTATAATAATCACCCACCTTTTCACTGGAAAGGACAAAGTCGCTCCCTATCGACAGCCTGCGGCCATGCTTTGCAGGCCTGCCCTTTTTGCCCGTAGGCTGGGGTGCCAGATCGTATATAACGGAATCAGCCCTTGCATTTCCGATCAGATCAAGGTTTTCATATTCATCCACGACAGACACAAGATTCTGCTTTACATACCAGCTGTCACACAGGATGATGACATTTCTCTGTGCGGAAAACTCAGGCATCACCTGGCGTACCATGGCCGAGGCAAGCTCCAGCTTTGATTCTTTCTTCTGCCACATACGGTACCCCAGTGGGACGGCAAGGTAAGAGATCTGGTCACGACTCCATACCGGCACACAGAGCATAAGGCTGACAAAACAGTGCCCGTTGAGGTAATTGGAGCCATTATGCGCCGCATGATCGAACAACTTTGACACATCCTCAAATTTTTTCCCGAATTTTGAGACCATGGTGTCATCAATGCACAGGAAGATCGGCTGTGATTTCAGATCTGCCGGAATGAGCTTGAGTGCAAGTCTTGCGGTAACATTCATAAAAGCGGAGTAATCCACTTTTGCATAAGAGCAGGCATAATAAAAAGCATTCAGAGATTTTGAGGTTATACCTGATAAAAAGTGTCTGTACAGGGAGCGTATGGAATCTGCGGACTCCATCGCCAGCAAGGCTAGTATCAGTAAAAATAGGCTTTCAGCCGTAGGGGTGGTAAAAGTGGAAAAATAAACAGAAAAATATCGAAAAAGCCTACCAATTATGTGTTTGTCGTTGTATAATAAAGTTGCCGTATGAGATCACTTCTTTCGTGTATTTTGGTTCGCAAACTTATTATACACCAAAGTATCTCATACGGCATTATTTGCCTAAAAGTTGTAAAGTGGTGTACTAATATAGAGGTACTTTGAAATCTCTGTTTCAAAAAGACAAATTATTGACTTTCTATAGATGGGAGGTGCGCCTAATGTCCGAAGAACGCTTTTGGAATACCGATGAATATGCCAGCACGGCACAATTTACCGTGCCGGACGGAGCCATGACCATGCGACAGGCAGGGCGCATCTTCCGTCTTGACCCTGTGCCGCCAAAGGTGGAGGACATCAACGATTACATCGTTTCCGCTGTCCGTGAAAATGATCTGACCTATTTTACATACTTCCTGCATCACTACGAGCCAAGGCTGAACAAGCGAGTGTACCGCTTTCTGCTGACCGAGGGTATTGACCGATATGACCCGTTGCGTTTTCTGGATTACAAGCTGAGTTGCGTTCTTGCCATGTTGGAGTGCTTGCCGAATTATGATCCCGACAAAGGAGCAGACTTTCTGACATACGCCCATCACTTCATAGGTAACGCACTTCTGGATTGCCGCCGACAGGAAGAAGCAGGCTCATTCAAATCTCTGGATGAATACAAAGCCGCTCGTGGCATTGCTTGGCTTTACAACAATTCCGGCAAGAGCGCAAAGGAAGTCATTGCCGAATACGCCGCCGAGCAAAACTGCACCGAAGAAACTGCCGCCGAGTATCTGACCATTGCAAGACAAAACCGCAGTCGTGTTCCGTTCTATGCGACGATGCAGGATGAGGACAGCGAGGAAACGGGCGAGGATGTTACCCGTGACGATAGCTGGAACTATGCGGACATTCTCTGGAACGGTATTCGTGCCGATGCGGTGCAAGCTGCCTTTGACAAGCTCAGTTACAAGGAACAGACTTACCTTGAAAAGCGTAATGCGATCTGCATGACCTGCGGACGTGTCGGCTCATGGGAGGAACGCCCCACCTTTGAAGATCTTGCTGTCATGTTCGAGGGCAGCACAGCCAGCGGTGCGGAGCGAGCTTACAAGAAAGCTCTGAACAAGCTGACGGAACATCTGGTGGATGCCGATGTTCTCGGCGTGGTGGAATTAAAGCTGACCGAGAAAAATAAAAAAATCGCCGCCGCTGCATACTGGTACAGAGCAGTACATCGGTATGCTAACGACGATGAATGGGGAGAAATCCGTTTTGACTTTTCTGCCGGAACTGCTCAGATCGTAAAACTGGCAGACGGCGATTTCAGCAGAACGAACGTCTTTGCAAAAATCGCAATCCGTCAAATTCTGAAACTCTCCATGAGTGAGCTTCCGAAGAAATTGACAATTCCCTTTGAGTTGGAGCAGGAGAAAATACGATACGGGAGCTAATCGCTGCGGCGGGTTTTATATACCTCTTGCGCCCCCGTTGGCACAGCAAATCTTTCCGCACAGCTACAAGATTTCCTATGCCAACTACACACGAACAGCCGGATTTTGCTCATTGCAAATCCCTTGTCTTTTGTAGCTTACAGCCCACAAAATCCGCCTGTTCTGCTGGCGCCGAAAAGTGTCTGTCTGGCTTGGGACAGCCCCTTTCCAGCGTCAGCGGTCGCAAAAGGTATAACACACTAGACTTTGCAAGCAAAATCGTGTGCCAACAGGGATGCTCTCGCCCCTATTGGAAACCCAGAGCCAAGGGATGCGTCTCGCCTGCCGGCTCGGTCAGTGCTTCAAAATGCTTTGCATTTTGAGGTCTCCATCGGAGACCCGCACCCCTCTGGACACCCCATATATTTTCCTCGAAAATGGTACCCAAACTGTAAAAATGCAGTTTGACACCATTCCTCGGAAAATATAAACAGATTTATTTCTTCATCTGCGAATTGAATGAAAAAATAAATCCGTTTATTCCGGCATAGCCGGCAAAAAGAAAAACGATTAAAGAACGGCGGTGATGACCATGAAATACAGAATTGCAATCTGTGATGATGAGCAGAATCAAATTGAATACATAACCTCGATTGTGGCATCGTGGAGTGCTCACGAAGGACATAGTTGCGAGATACGCACGTTTGCATCTGCCGAAGCTTTTCTATTTGAATACGAGGAAGATAAGGCGTATGATATTCTTTTGCTTGACGTTGAAATGAAAAACATGAACGGCATTGAACTTGCCAAGCGTATCCGCAAAGACAACAACCGTGCCGAAATCATTTTTATTACTTCACATTTTGAATTCGTTGGCGAAGGCTATGAAGTGGATGCACTCCACTATCTGATCAAGCCGATTTCTGCGGAGAAGCTCACGCAAGTGCTTACTAAAGCCGCTGAAAAGCTCTCAGTCGAACCTCCGTCGGTGGTAATCTCCTGCGAGGGCGAGACCGTCAAGCTGTATGAAGCAGACATTCTCTATGTGGAATCCTTTCTGCATTACATTGTCATTCATACGAAAGATAAAGAGTACAAGATAAAGGAAAATATGTCTGTGTTTGAAAACAGGGTAAGTGATTACTTTTACCGTATTCATCGTTCCTACTTGGTTTCGCTAAAATACATAACACGAATTTCCCGTACGTCCGTTAGTATCGGCAACACCGAACTTCCTCTTTCAAGGGGAAAGTATGACGATATCAACCGAGCATTTATTCAACATAACTGAGGTAGCCTATGAGAAAGAAAACATATTTGAAGCTGGTTGAATATCAGACTGAGCAATCAGAAAAGCACTTAAACGAGGTGCGAAGTATCCACAAAGAAATGAGAGGTTATAAGCACGATTTTCACCATCATCTGCAAACGCTGAAAGGTCAGCTTGAAGCCGGGGAAGTTGATCGTGCGCTTGCATACATAGAGCAGCTTGATAACCAACTGATGAATGTGGACACTCTACTGAAAACGGGTAATGTATCTCTCGATGCCATTTTGTCTGCAAAGATTGCCCAAGCCAAAGCGGAAAATATTGCTGTAACTGTGAAAGCCAATGTCCCCGATACATTAACAATTTCAGATTTAGAATTGAGTATTGTCGTTGGAAATCTGCTTGACAATGCCATTGAAGCATGCCGTACAGTAACGGGAGAGCGATTTATTCGAATCTTTATTTCCATGAAAGGAAATATGCTTTATTTTTCCATGCTCAATGCATCGGGTGCAAAGAGGAAAAAGACCGGCTCTTTGTTTGCAACCCACAAGGACGGCGTTCACGGTTTCGGTCTGCGCCGTGCTGAAGCAATCCTTGAAGAACACGGCGGCTGGGTAAAATACAACAGCGAGGACGGCGCTTTTACTTCGGAATTTTTGGTGCCTGCTGTAGAGTGATTTGCAATTCGTGCACTGGCAGAAGCATTTAGTGCACGAATTTTTTGTCGTGCAGCTTACTGTGTTAGAATATATACGTAGATAGGAGGGATGTCGAATATGAAAAAACCTAACAAAAGTTCGCACGATGAGTTGAATCTCACCAAATATTCTGTAATTCGAAACATTATCTATTGCCTGAATAATACAGCCAAATGCCATTTCCTGCTTTTGTGCTGGTGTGTTCTAAAAATATTGGTAGGCACGCTGATTCCAATACTAACAACCATTTTACCCAAAACAGTTATAGAGATGGTTACTGCGAAACAAAGCTTATACGAATTGATTGTCGCCATTCTTGTTTTTATGGGCAGTCTCGCCATTCTATCAGGTGCCGATATATTTCTGACCAAGTTCATATACCATCAGAAATTCAGAATGAACACTTTTTACCTCAAGCGAGTGGCACTGAAAGGACTGACCACAGACTATATCAATCAGGAAAACGGACTGTTTCGCAAGCTTCAGACAGAGAGTTTTATGTGCTGCAACGGTAACTACTCTCCGCTTTCCAATATATATGAAACTTTGATAAAATTCTGTACCAGCCTTCTGGGGTTATCTGTTTTTGGTGCTATGCTCGTTCAGGTACATTGGGGAATCATCGTTTTTCTAATTACAACAACCACAATCAGCTATTATTTGAATCGTAAAATTATTGCATGGACAGCCGCAAATAATAAAGAACGAATTGGTTATCAACAGCGAATTAGCTATATTAACAATATTTCCGGTGATATCCGTTCTGCAAAAGATATTCGCCTATACAAAATGGCTGTATGGTTTTCAGATATTTACAACAACAATATGAAAGGAATTGCCGGATGGTATAAACGGCTTACGCATAAACTTTTTGGTGTTGCAGCATATGACAGCGGCTTAGCTTTACTTCGTGAAAGTATCGCCTATCTATATCTGTTATATCTCATATGGAATGGACAAATAACTGTTGCAGAATTTGTTATGTATTTAAGTGTCGTTACCGGTTTCTCAGCATGGCTTGGCAATATTTTTTCGCAGTTATCCTCTCTTAACCAGATAAATCTGAAAATCAATTATTTTCGTTCATACCTTGAATACCCGGAAACATTCAACAGAAGCAATGGCTTGATAAGTCCGGTGAACGATTGTCCAAAGGTAATTGAACTCAAAAATGTGAGTTACAGATACGAGGGAGCAGAGCACGATACACTGCAAAATATCAACTTGAAAATAATTCCCGGCGAACATATCGCAGTTGTCGGATTAAACGGCGCCGGCAAAACAACGCTTGTCAAGCTGATCTGCGGTCTAATCGATCCGACAGAAGGACAAGTTCTGTATGATGGCGTTGATGTCCGTAAATACAATCGGGTTGAATTTTACAGACTTTTCTCTGCCGTATTTCAGCAATTCAGCATCCTGCCCGTGACCATTGCGGAGATCGTTGCCGAAACTGTGCTGGAGAACACTGATGAGGACAGAGTGAAGCGCTGTCTGACCGTTGCAGGGCTTTGGGAGAAAATCGAACAACTTCCCAATAGTGTAAATAGTCAATTTGGAAAAACAATATACGACGATGGCATAGAGTTTTCCGGTGGCGAGATTCAGAAATTGTTGTTAGCTCGTGCAATGTACAAGAGCGCTCCGGTTATGCTTCTTGATGAACCTACAGCTGCCCTTGATCCCATTGCTGAAAGCATGTTATATGAAAATTACAATCAGATAAGTTCCCAAAAAACAACTGTTTTTGTTTCGCATAGACTGGCAAGCACAAGCTTTTGTGATCGTATTCTCCTGATTGAAAACGGGAGAATCTGCGAAGAAGGCAATCATAATGAACTGCTTAAGCAGAACGGGAAGTACAGTATGCTTTTCGAGATGCAAGCAAAATACTATAGAGAAAATCCCGAAGAAACGGAGGTGGCAGAATGAAAAAAATGACCATCACAAAAAGAATTTCTGTCACTATGCGTGGTTTTTCAATCTTAAAACAGTACTGCCCTGGTCTTGCACAGGGGAAGGCTATGTATGAACTGATCAATTCCATTCAGCCTTTCGTCTCCATTTGGTTTACTGCACAGATCGTAAACGAGATTTCATCACAAAGAAGGCTTAAGACCATTCTGCTCTATGTTCTCGGTGCAGTGCTGATCAACTTTATCTGTGCTTTGCTCAAAAGCATAATCAATCATGTCTGTAACGAAAAAGAATCACAGATGTGGAGTTGGTTTGGAAAGGTATTCTCAGACAAACAGATATCTCTTGATTTTGTTGATCTGGAAAATGCCGCAATACAGCATCAGAGGCAGGAAGCTGAAGAAAACCTCTACATGTTCGGTAACGGTCTGGCACAGCTCTTCTGGGGGATATCCGCACTTGTACGAACTCTCGTATATATAGTGCTCTCTCTCGTAATGACGGTTTCCTTGTTTATCTCTACATCCGGAAACCGCTTTATTGATCATCCTATCTGGATAGGCATCATCCTGGTTTGCATTGCGGTTGGCGGTTTAAGCAAATCCAAAGCAACCATCAGCGAAAATGACGTATTTATGGAGTACTGTAAAAACACAGTTTGGTTTAATCGTGTCTTTATGTTTTTCGGTAAAGAACTGTATATGAATCCCGAAAAAGCCAAAGATGTTCGCATCTACAGTCAGAACACGGTTGCTGAAAAAATGCTGGATAAACTCATCACGCATGAAAGAGATAACCAATCCGATATAACAAAAATGGCTCTTTATCCCGCTATTGCCCAAATTATTATCGGTCTTGCAAATGCAATTTGTTATTTGTTTGTAGCGATAAAAGCCTTGTTTGGTGCATTTGGCGTTGGTAGTATTGTGCAATATGTTGCTGTTTTATCAAGGCTTGGAGAAGGGTTACAGGAATTGATGTATATCCTATCCGATAACGAAGTATATTGTACCCACCTACAAAATCTGTTTGAGTATCTCGATCTGCCAAATCATATGTATCAGGGTTCACTGACCGTTGAAAAACGAGATGACAACGAGTACTATGTGGAATTCAGGGATGTTTCGTTCAAATATCCGAACACGGACACATACGTTCTCAAGCATGTGAACCTGAAATTCAAAGTCGGTGAAAAATTGGCTGTTGTTGGAATGAATGGATCTGGTAAAACCACGTTTATCAAACTGATGTGCCGATTATATGATCCGACAGAAGGAGAAATACTGCTCAACGGTGTGAATATCAAGAGATATGACTATAACGAATACATGTCAATTTTCTCGGTCGTTTTTCAGGATTTCCGTCTGTTTTCCTTCCCCCTTGGGCAAAATGTCTCTGCCAGTGCTTCTTATGACAGGGAGAAAGTGATTGAATGTCTGAAGAAAGCCGGATTTGCTGAACGTCTCAACTCATTACCAAATGATTTGGATACGTTTCTTTACAAAGATATAGATGCGGAAGGTGTAGAAATATCCGGTGGAGAAGCACAAAAGCTCGCTCTTGCCCGTGCTCTCTATAAAAACACACCGTTCATCATCCTTGACGAACCTACCGCTGCGCTCGATCCAATTTCAGAGTATGAGGTTTATAGCAAATTTAATGAAATTGCAGGAACCAAAACCTCTATTTACATCAGCCACCGTCTTGCATCATGCCGCTTCTGCGACAAAATTGCTGTATTTCATGAAGGTGAAATAATTCAAATTGGAATTCATGAAGAACTCCTTGCTGACAGAAGAGGAAAATATTACGAACTGTGGAACGCACAGGCGCAGTATTATACAACGTAAAAAATGCCGCTTGCACTGACTTTTTACTGTCGGTGCAAGCGGCATTACCTATAAGATTAGTCTAAAGGCTTGTATTCAGTTACTGTTTTCAAATATGCTTCGGGATCGCCATTCAAAATAAGGTCTGCATACTCAAGCGGTGCATTGTAAATCAGATAATCCAGTTCTGACCGCTGATACATATTGTCGGCTACTTCGTTCTCAACGACGATAGTATCAATCGCAATCATGCTGCCATCATTGAATTTCAGTTCCACACAGCAGTTATCGAAGTTATATTCGCAGGAAATCAGCTTTTTCATAGGGTTTACCTCCAAAATTGTATTGTTTGGAAGTAATGTAAGCGTGGGTTTTAGTGTGGTATCTTTAAGTTTGGGAAACTCCGGTTTCCCACTTTGAGACGGACTGGCGGGTTATGCCCAGCTTTTTTGCAAGTTCTTCCTGTGTGTGATGGTGGCTCTTGCGAAGATATTGCAGATATCTTGCGATCAGGATCGTGTTCATGGGGATCATGCTCCTTTACAGTTGTTTCTTGATGGTTTCTCAGAGCGTGTATGAAAAATCATTTCCGTCGTCTGTATAACGGCGCCATAGTGCCGCAGTCATCACTTTGCGCGCGAATTGTGTCAAAATCAGTCGACGTAAGGCATTGCCCTTTATGCCTTTGCTCCTCCTTCTTTTACAGATGGCGGGAGTGATTTTTCATACATGCTCTAATACTACAGCGAGCACCATCTGCTCTGAGTTTTTCTAAGAGCTATTATAGACAGGTTTCCGAATAAGGTAGCCGGTATACTGCCATATCATATAGTCGATTTTGTTCATAATAGACAGATAAATTTAAAGTGTCCGCTGTAGTACGAATACACAATAAGTATACAACATGTGGAGAGAAGATAAAAGAACCTAGTCAGCGCAAAAAAGCAGACAGCGGTTGCGCAATTACTGCCTGGTCGCCCATTAAAGTAGTGAAAAATATGCGCCAGAATGCTTGCTGTTTCCGCCTTCAATGTTTATAATGCTGACGAAATAAGTTGGGGCGTGAACAATCATGTTGCGAATACATCGTATTGGTGAAGATTGAGGATTTTGAGGTAAGGAACCGTTAAGATATGAAGAGGTAATATATGAATAAGAAAATTTGCGGCATATTGATAGAAATGTTTGCGGTAATGGCATTGGCAAGTGCGTGCTCCGGCAGACATGAAGTGGAAGATGTGGAAAATGCGCCGGAGAGCGCCGTGATCGAGACTGTCGATCCGGGATCCGTCACGCCTGACCTCAACCGCAATGGCAAAGCCGAGGAAGTGCGCCTGACAGATCTGGATGACGGACAGGGACAGCGCCTGGAGATCTGGGAGGAGGATGTCCTGGTCTGCCAAAAGGACGGTTATTTTGCGCATACAGGGCAAAATAGCATATTCCTGTGCACGCTGGACGGGGAGGACTATCTCCTGTGCTACCGCCCGACGATGTATCAGGGTGTGTGCACCTATGAGTATGTGCTGTCCACCCTGGCAGATAACAAAGAAAAGACAGTGCGCTATGATCGCGTTGATTTTGATATCAACTTTGGCTCTCCCGTCCATGATGGATTTGACGCGCAGGCGATCGCGGCGTTTATGGATGAGATCAATGACCTGCTCTCCCACAGTGTCCAGCTGCTCAACACGGACAGTGATCTGCAGGGCACCTTCGAGAGGGAGGAGCGTCTGTATGACAGCCTGTGGTGGATGGACAGTCAGGAACCGCCGGTGTTTGCCAGAGATGAGAGCAAATCGCTGCTGGAAAATCTGGAGGAATATCAGAAGGCAATGCTGCAGTCCTTTCTCTGACAATTCCCAGTCTGTCCAGGAACCTACCATGCCGTTTGTGTGGTGGATGGATTGTGTGTGTTGGATCGTGATGATCGTTTTCATAGCAACCTCCTTGTATTTTGATCATAATATTGATACTTATTTAATTTCCGGCGCTCTCATAGACAGAGATCCCCCGCTGGAATATTTTGTACGCGATGATCCAGATGACTACAGCCACCGCACATTCCGCGCCGATCGTTTTCCATAGATTGGCGTCGATCAGAAAGAACGTGGACGGTATGTATGCCACGAACGCAAAGGGCAGAATGGTCATCAGCACTGCCTGGATCGGTTTGGCGTAGATCTCGATCGGATATTTTGCAAAATCCGCGACCTCGTAAGCGGTCGTCATGATCGCCGAGCTGTCCTTTAACCAGAACGCGATGGATGCCAGGATCAGTTTGACGGAGGTGTAGATCACTGCCCCTGCTGTCACGGAAACGATAAAAACCAACAACTTTAGCGGAGTGACCTGCACGGTGCCTTTGGCGACGGCGCGTCCCACCAGGACCAGACCGACCAGGATCTCACCCAGCGCGTCAAACTGAACCTTTTCACAGACAATCTGGAAAAAGATGTTCATGGGGCGCAGGATGTATTTGTCGAAAGTGCCCTTGATGACCATCTGCCAGCCTACCATCCAGATATTGTCTGTCAGCAGGTGGTCGATCCCTCTCGGAAGCTGGGCAAAGCCATAGATGAAGAGCATCTGTTCTAACGTCCACTCCTGCATGGACGGGATCTGCTCAAAGACAAGATACAGAAACGCGAGCCCGGCTGCCTGGGAGATCAGAAAGCCGCTCAGCCCGATAAAAAAGTCTGTCTTTGACTGCATGGTTGTCTTCACATACTGGATCACAAAAACGCGGTACAGAGTAAATGCATCTTTTGCAACTGTAAATACATTTTTCCGTCCAGGGAACTGTTCATGATCTGAAAGAGAAAAAATAGCAGCATGGACAGTTAATGCTTGCCTATTATGTGGGATAGCATTTATAATTGAAGTATAAGAGCGCGATCAAAAGATGGTCTAACATGCTCAAAGGAGGTTCGGAAATGAATGCATTAGATCCGTTGTGTACGATAAAACCCCCAGTGGAGGTGCGCTGCCGGGAGGAGCTTGAAGTGCTTAGGAAAATAGACGAGGAGCAGGGGAACAAAAGGCCGGACAACTGGCAGATGTCCCCAAGGGCAGTCAGGACATTTATCTTAGGCAGTGAAAAGCCTGTTGAATATCAGGGAAACAAGTATCAGATCAGGAAAAAGTACTTTGGAAACGATGCGCTCGTCGAGCGAAGTATCGTCACGCTGGCGGGAAACCGTGGGCTGATGCTGGTCGGCGAGCCGGGTACGGCAAAGACAATGCTCTCGGAACTCTTGTCTGCCGCGATCAGTGGGAACAGTAAAAATACGATACAGGGAACAGCCGGGACGACAGAAGATATGATCAAGTACTCATGGAATTATGCCCTGTTGCTCGCCAAAGGACCAAGCAGGGAGGCGCTCGTGCCGGCGCCGCTCTATGTAGGCATGGAAAAGGGGATTCTGACACGCTTTGAGGAGATCACCAGAACGCCTGCGGAGATCCAGGACAGTCTGATCAGTGTGTTGAGCGACAAGGTGTTGAATGTGCCGGAACTTGGGGACGACGGTTTTCTGTTTGCGCGTCCCGGTTTTAATGTCATCGGAACTGCCAACACAAGGGACAAGGGCGTGAACGAGATGAGCAGCGCGCTGAAGAGGCGCTTCAACTTCGAGACTGTCATGCCGGTGAATAAGGTGTCGCTCGAGAAGCAGATCATCTTGAGTGAGGTCAGCATGCTTGCCCAGGAGAGTCATGTCGATATGCCGGTGGATGAGGATGTCGCGGAACTTCTCGCCGCCACATACCATGAACTGCGGGAGGGGGTGTCATCTTACGGACACCGGATCGACAAGCCCAATGCGGTGATGAGTACGGCGGAGGCAGTGTCTGTCTATTATCAGACAATGCTCACGGGATATTATTATGGGGACGGGCATCTTGATGTGGAGTGCCTTGTCCAGAATCTGGTCGGTGCCATTTCCAAGGAGGACAAGGACGACTTAGAGAAAGTAAAGGGATATTTCAACACAGTGATCCGGGATAAGAGCAGCAAAGAGGGTGGATTATGGAAACAATACTACGAAGCGAGGAAATGGCTGAGATAATGCTGCTTCCTGTCCGGCATCACAGCCCGGCGTGTGCGCACCAGATCAAAAAAATCATTGCGGAGTGGAAACCAAACGCCGTTTTGGTGGAGGGGCCGGACAATGCCAATGCGCTGCTGCCGGTCATGCTGCATGGGGATACACGCGCACCGTTTGCGATATATTACGCCTATCATGACAAGGCAGAAAAGATATCAGCAGAGCAGGCGCACTACAAGTGCTATTATCCGTTTCTCGACTACTCGCCGGAGCTTGTGGCGCTGCGGGAAGCGCACAGAAATATGACAGATGTGTCATTTATTGATCTGTCTTACGGGGATATTCTCGCGGCATCAGCAAATAAGGTGTCGGAGGGCGAACCGCCGCGCAATTACAATGACGACTATCTGCTTGCGCGCAACGGGTATATAGAGAGGCTGTGCGAAAAGGCGGGGCTGCGCAGTTTTGACGAGTTCTGGGAAAAATATTTTGAGATCAATGGTTTATATGAGGACAGTGCCATCTGGTTTTCCCATCTGAATACATACTGTGCACTTGCAAGGGAGAATACGCCGGCGGAGGTTTTGCAGCGCGAAGGCTGTCTGGCGCGGGAACAACACATGGCGGCCCGGATCGCCCAGCAGGTGCTGCGCGGCTGCGGTGCAGCGGCAAAACAAGAAGAGTCGGTGAGCCAGGAGAGCGGCAGGGACAATAAAATCCAGCGGATCCTTGTGATCACAGGCGGATTCCATACAGTGGGATTAAAGGAACGGTTATGTGGCGAAAGTTGGAAAGATACCGTCCGCTACGCTAAGCAGATTGAACATTATGTTCCTGACCTGGACGAGAGTGTCTATCTCATGCCATACTCCATGGAGGCAGCGGACGCCCTGAACGGTTATGCGAGCGGCATGCCGTACACAGGTTTTTATCAGAAAATATGGGAAGGACTTTCCAGGCAGATACAGGATCCATATGAGGAATCCGTGTTAGAACTGCTGATCGCGTCGGGCAAGGAGGTAAGGAGAGCGGAGGGGGCGGTGTCCACCTATGACGAAATCTGTGCATGGCAGATGGCGCAGGGGCTTGCAGCGCTTCGAGGGAAGCCACAGCCAGGCGCTTACGAGCTGCAGGACGCCGTGTTATCCTCATATGTAAAGGGCGAGTACAATATCGCTTCGGACATGCCGCTTCGCGCTCTGCGCCGATTGATGACGGGGACCGGTTCGGGAGCGCTCTGCACACTGGCGGATGTTCCACCGATCATACTCGATTTTCAGGATCAGTGCAAAAAGTTCGGGATCAGGACAGACAGTACCATGGAAAAGGAAGTGACGCTCTCCATTTTCTCCAGCAGAAAACACAGACAGATGAGCCGTTTTTTTCATCAGATGCTCTTTCTGCAGACAGTGTTTGCGAAGCGTGTGAAAGGTCCTGATCTGCAGCGGGGTAAGGACCGCAGTCTGATCCGTGAGATCTGGAAATACAAGTACAGTGCGCAGGTATTTGCGGATCTGATCGATGTGTCAGTTCACGGTGCGACCATGGAGGAGGCGGTCGTCAGCCTGGTGCAGGAGCGGCTCTTGCAGGGCACGAAGGCAGACGGAGCGGCGGTACTCCTGACACAGGTATTTGAGATGGGGATTTCCAGTCAGCTTGCCGCCGTATATGAGCGCGTGCACGAACTGATCCTGAAGGATATGGATTTTTACTCGGTTGCAGATGCCTTGAAATCCCTTTTGATGATGGAGGAGTTAGGAACTTTGTACGAATCGCGCATGAGGTTCGGAGCGCTTTTGCACACGGGGGTCAGAAAGCTGATCACGCTGCTTCCGAGTATCACGCGAATGCGCGACGAAATGTTAGACGAAGGCATGAACGCATTGAAGTTATTGTATCAGATCACTGGAAAGAGCAGCCAGGAAGATACGGGAGAGAGGGAGAACTTTTATGAAGCATTGCAGCGTATGCAGGAGGATGGACAGATCCATGCGGGATTGAACGGCTGCATTCACGGGATCCTCTACGGGGGCGGCAGGGAGGATCCGCATGCAGTGGGTGCAGTGTGCAGAGGATATCTGACAGGCACGAGGGAACAGCTGCTAAAGACGGCGGTCTTTTTCAGGGGGCTGTTCTATACAGCCAGGGATCTGATTCTGATGGAGCCGGAGATGCTTGTGTTGATCGACACTTTTCTGGGGGAGGTCAGCGAGGCGGAATTTATGGAACTGCTTCCGCAGCTTCGAATGGCATTTGCATATTTTGCGCCCTCCGAGACGGACAAGATCGCACATCAGGCGGCAGGGCTCCACCGTAAGTCAGGGCGTGACCTGATGGAAAGGGATGCTGTGCTGCCGGGCTGGTATGCGTATGGCAGGGAGCTTGATGCGTATGCGAGGCGTGTTTTAGAGAACCCATGAAAAATAGATGCAGGGAAGGGAGTCAATAGGGTATGCAAGACGAACAGGAAGTCCTGAACCGGTGGCGGCTGGTGCTGGGAAAGTATGCGGCAGGGCAGATATCATTTTCGGCGGACAATGTGAGAATGATGGAAATGGAAGAAGTGTTGGATTATCTGTATTCCAGGGAATACGGGGATGACCAGGAGATCCGCAGGGACCGAAGCGGCGGCAGCGGGGACTCACAGCTCACGGTGCCGCGCTGGCTGTCCAAGATCAAGACGCTCTTTCCGCGAAACACGGTGGAGATTATGGAACGGCACGCACTGGAGAAATACGAAATGACAGAGCTGTTGACCGATCCTGAAGTCTTGCGGAAACTGGAGCCGAACAAGGAGCTTTTAAAGACGATCATGCAGTTAAAGCATATGATGAAAGGCGATGTGCTGGAGCTCGCCAGGCAGGTGGTGCGCAAAGTAGCCGACGAACTGACCAGGAAGCTTGAGCAGGAGATGAAAAAGACACTTTTCGGGCGGTTGAACCGCAATGAGAGCAGTCCGGTGCGATCTATACGGAACCTGGATATGATAAAGACAATACGCAGGAATCTCAAAAATTATGACACGGACACAAAGCAGATCATCCTAAAACAGGTGTATTTCAGTTCGCGCATGAAAAAGTATAACCAATGGCGCGTGATCATCTGTGTGGATGAGAGCGGATCGATGCTGGATTCCGTGATCCACAGCGCCGTGATGGCGGGGATCTTTGCAAAGCTGCCGATGCTGGACACAAGGCTTGTCATCTTTGATACCAATGTGGTGGATCTGAGCGGATACGTCAGCGATCCGGTCGAGACGCTCATGAGCATCCAGCTCGGCGGCGGCACGAATATCGCAGGGGCGCTCGCCTACTGTGAACAGCTGATCGAGATACCGCACAGGACGATGGTGGTACTGGTCACTGATCTCTACGAGGGCGGCAGTTACCGTCATCTGTATCAGGTGAGTAACGGGATCATTGAGAGCGGCGCGAAGCTGATCGTGCTGCCCGCCCTCGACCATGATGCGGTGCCCAACTACGACAAGAAAGCGGCGGCAGCGCTTGCGGATATGGGGGCGTCGGTCGGTGCGATGACACCGGAGGAGCTTTCAGGATTTATCGCGAAAATATTGTAAAAGTTATTGTGAGTTGTTTTTGTGCAGCAGATGGAGGGTTTGCATGGGTGATTGGGGATCGGTCCTTCGGGAGATCGATGACGATTATTTAGTGGGGATTTCCAACAAGGGAATCGTAAAGCGCGCATATAAGGATATGGAGACGACTGTATGCAAGGTTTCCGGCGATCCGGCAGAGGATATGATCACTGTGAGTGTCGGGGAAGAGACAGTCCACATTAAGATACCTCTCGGCGAAAGCACCTGTTCCTGCCCGTCGAGAAGCATCTGCCGCCATGTGGTACTCGGAATCCTTTCATTGCAGAAGGCGTCAGAAACAAAAGACGCAGACAGTGAGACAGTCGGGGAAGAGGAATCGATTGAAAGCAGCCAATCCGATGACACGATGGCGGAGAAAGTACTGCAGCAGATCGCGGACTATCCGATTGGAAAACTCGCCAAAAGCCTGGGGGTCCGCAGACTGCAGCAGCTGATCGAAAATGCCAGGATCGGAAATAGACCGCAGATCACTTATGCAAGTGCTGTGACCGTGCAGCCCTTGAAGCAGGCGACGGAAGTCAGGCTGCTCTATCCGCTGGAATACTCGACGTGCACCTGCCATAAGAAAGAGTTTTGTGTCCACAAGGCGGAGGCGGTCTTGTGGTGCAAGCTCGCATCAGGGCAGACGAACATTGAAGCGCTGGAGCAGAATCAGGATGTAAGTGCGGAGTATGACATGGAACAGATTCAGGACGCAGTTCTTCAGATGAAAGCATTTTTGGAGGAGCTTTTGGACACCGGATTGTCGAGGACACCGCACGATGCTCTTGACCGTATGGAACGCCTTGCAATGATCTGCCACAATGCAAAGCTGTCTGATTTCGAGAGTGACTGGCGGCGTCTGCAGGATTCCTACAGCAAGTATCTCAGGCGGGCGGCATCGCTTAGGATACAGAAGCTGCTGTGGCAGTTTACCTCATTTTACAGACAGGTGGAACTGCTGGGAAATGCGCAGAATGTCCTTGAAGTGTCAAGGCTTGCGGGGGCGTTCCGCGCAGAATATTCGTTGGCTCTCGATCTGGATCTGGTCGGTATCGCGATCGAACATTTTGTGAGCAGGAGCGGTTATGAGGGCGAGACGATCTATTTTCTGGAAGAGAACACGAAGAAGTGGTATACTTACACACAGGCAAGGCCTGTATTTTATGACAATGCGTACACGATAAATAGTGCAAGACAGCAGTATCCGCAGGAGACGCCGTGGAGGTTGGGACTGCCCTTTCACGAGCTTGCATTCTGGCATATTCATCTGGAGCAGGCAAAGTGTGACAACAGGGGGAGACTGTCATCGAGCAAAGAGACAAAGGGGCAGCTTCTGCAGGATCGAAGAACGGAACAAAATATGCTGACTGCAGATATTTTAGGGAAGTGGTACTATCACGACTTTGCGCAGCTCTTTGAGGAACTGTTTCAAGACGGACGGACTGCGCCGGAAAAGAGCGGACTGCCGGGGGCAGACAGCACGAGTCGGACCAAACTTGTGTTTTTAAGACCGGTATCGTGCGGGAAAGCCGTTTTTCTGGAGACAGAACAGAAATTGTATATGGATCTGTATGATGCGTCAGGAAAAGTGGTTGTGGTGGAAGTCGCCTATTCCGAAAATGAGGCGGAGGGAATCCGGTATCTGGAGAAGATCACAGACGAAAACCTGCCGTGTTTTTTTGGCAGAGTCTATCTGCGCGACGGCAGGCTCCGTCTGTATCCGATCTCGGTTTTCAACAGGAACGAGTTGAGCGGAACAGGATAATACTTATGGTTTTGCGGTAGGAGTGGGAAAAGATGGATATGTATGATAAGGATGAAGCGCTGGGTCAGCTGCTGTGCGATGTGGAAAATCTTATGGAGGACTTGTATCAGAGTGGGTTTGACACCGTACATGACAGTACGTTGAAAGCGTTAAAAGACATGGTTGGGCGCACTGCGGCGTACGGCATGGAACTGCTGTCGCAATTGCTCTCAGAGCTGGCAAAAGGGGTGGAGATGCGCCGGCATCAACTGGAAAAGAAGACGGGTCCCCTGATCGGTGTCTATGTGCAGATCGAGCGGTATGTGAATATTTGCAGGGAAAAGATAGAGTATGACAAGGGCAGGTGTTACTATTTGGCTGATAAGCAAACAAATATTCATCAGATCTCATGAATTTCAATTGAATAACCGCATCTAAAAAACTATAATTATCATTATAACAGTACTACATTCATCGTTTTCAGTGGACAGGAGGTATCAAAATAGATCATGACGATAAATGCAGACAATCAACAGATCAGTAAGATGATCGCCCTTTTAACGAAACTGGGGGTATCCGCACAGGATTGCGAACTGGCGAAAAAGTATCTGAATGGAGATGCCGGGGACGAGGTTCTGGATCAGTTTGAGCGAAAGGATCTGTCAGGAGGAACGCGGCAGATATACGATGACGCCAAAAAGATCGTGCGCTTTTTTAACGTAGTCTATGCGATCGGTCAGGGATCCTGTCACAGTCTGTTCTGGTACAATGCGATCGACCGTGCTGAAGAGTATGAATTGTATAAGAGAAAGTACTGCCCTCGCTGAGGGAAGAGGGAGGAGGAAGAGGCGGACATGAACTATATGGAACGTTTTGGCGGCTGCATCGTCAATGACCTCTCGTTAAATGGAAAATTGACAGGGTTTGGCTGGTGTCGCGGCTGTGTTGAGGATGCGGGCAGATATCGTACCTATTATCGGGAGGACACCGAGAATGGTATGAGCGTAGAGCTGCATTTTTCAGGAAGCTTTGTCGGATGGCATCAGGAGGAAGTGACGGTATATGATGTCAGATTCTATCGGGAGGACAAAGAGAAAGCATGTTTTTTGAGGGATGTTCCGCCAAGATATTTCAGTGAGATCGTTCTGCAGCTCGACAGCGCAACTGCGTCCGGCAATGAGCGGGAGGAAAACTGGAGGGCAGAACGCTTTAAATGATACCGAAAAAGGAGGGAAACGATCATGATGATCAATACAGATGACAAACAGATCGCCGAGGCGGTCGCATTTCTGGAGAAACTGGGGACTTCGGAGCACGACTGTGCGCTGGCGGAAAGATATCTGAACGAGGCAGTCGGGGACGAGGTGTTAGACCAGTTCCAGAGGATCGACTTTACAGCTGTGAATATTTCATATCGGATGATACAAGAAGAGCTCAGTGTGATCAAATGGAGAATGACTCAGGAAGGAAATAAGCTGTGGAGCCGGTTGTTCAACGTGCTGTTTGCGATCGGCCATAGCACGAGCAGTGTCCTGTTCAACAGCAGATGTGTGGATGGCGAGCAATGCAAGTCATTGGTTATCTATATAGAGAAATGTTCAAAAGAGTCAGGGTATCTGAACGAAAATTGCATAACGGGTTATGATATGCGCAGAGTGATGCAGGAGATTTACAATAAACCTGAGAATCTGCAGGGGATCATCGAGCAGTTGAGGGCGGAGGGTGCCAAATATTATCTTACAGTCCTGGCAGTTTATTTCGGGATGAAGTACACGCAGGCAGGAGCCCTTGAAGCAGGGGATGCCGTGTTTCTGAAAGCGTATGAGGAGGGGATGCTTGACTGCCTCGATGAGTGGCTGGCAAGGCAGGGGTGTACCTCACATGAGGAGATCGCGGCTGCGATCCGGGCAGACCAGCTTGCACCCAAACTGCTTGATAATGTAAAGAAATGCAGCTTTGCGGAACCTGAGCGCAGGCAGCTGTGCTTCATCAGCAGTATGGCATACCTGAATTTTACGATTTCCAATGTGCTGCGGGATATCGTCAGGACATGTGCTGCGGTAGATGCGGAGTGGGCACTGTTTGCGATCGCCGGTGTGACGAGTACATCAGCGGATTCCAAGGCGAGGATCGGCAGCTACAAGAATGCAGACTACAGTGAGACATTCTGGATCGAGCCTGAAACATATATTCGGGTTATGGCGTATCAGATGGCAGAAAAATATTATTATACAGAGTATATACGCAAGGTCCAGGTCCCCATTTTAAAATGTCAGCTTGAAAAATATCAGGAGGACTATCTGCGTGCCATGGACGACAGTGGATATGCGTCGCTGCTTGCAAAGAAGGGGTACAGTATGGGACGAGCCATCGAGGCAGTCAATGTGTTAAAGGATGTATTGAAGGAGGCAGATCCGGGGTTGTATGAGCGGGTCGATGCTGGAAAACCTGATTATGACAAGATCATTGATCATCTGGTCCGTGAAACGCCGCACGCGGAACTGGCGAGAGAATACCTGAGAGGCAACAGTAAAATATCAGAGTTGTATCCATATGAGACGGAGTTTTCTACAGAACACATAATTAGGGACTATCTAAAAGAACATAAAAGACATTGGAATGATAAGGCATTTTTGAACAGATGCAAGGCATTTTTGATCCTGATCGGATGGGAGAGGACAACGATTGTCGAGAGGGATGAAGACGATCAGATGAAGCATGTGGAGCTGTTTTTCCGGATGCTCGACAGTGAAGGGCTGGACATTGCCCATCAGCTCAATGGTTTTGTGGCTTCATACACCGCATACACCGGACCCAAAGGATGCTCGGCGGAGACATTGCTGAAAGGGGCAGTCAATGTATTTGCAGCATATCTGGACAGCGGGCGGCGCGCAGAGGTCGTCTTGGCTTTTTCCAAAGCAAAGGCGGAGGGGCGCTATCTGGTGCTGCTCGCGATGCGGAGAGATACCGCGAAGAACAAACAGGAAATCTTGAACTGCGCATCGGACACCGCAAAGCTTGTCAGGGAGGAACTTTTAGACATTTTATATGGCCAGAGGGACTGGCAGGATGAGGTTAAGGCGCTTTTGGGAGCAAAGAAAGCGGCGCAGCGGGAGACCGCCGTACAGGTGCTGTCGCACTGGCAGCAGGAGGACGGTGATCATAATTATAATGAAGTGCTCCTGCAGGCGATGGAGAAGGAGAAGAATGCCAAGGTGCTCGCCCTGTTACAGAGTGTGCTCGACATACAGGAGAGCGATCTGCCCCAGAAGACACTTTCTAAAGAGGAGCTCATAAAACAGCTGCACAAGGGCAACAAGAAGAAAAGTCTGATATGGGCATACGAAACCCCTTTTCCGACAGTGCACCGGACGGGCGGAGAGGAAGTTTCCGAGGAGGAGCTGCAAGCCATTCTGTTGTGTTATGTGTCGCAGGACAAAAATGGCGTCAGCAAAGATGCAAAGGTACTTGTGGATGATGTGCGGCCAGGAGAGCTTGCGGCATATATGAATGAACTGTTCGATAAATGGCTTGCGGCTGGTGCGGAGTCCAAGAAACGCTGGGTGCTCTATGCGGCATCGATCCACGGAGGGGAGGAGATCATACAAAGGCTGCAGCACCAGATACAGGAGTGGCCCAAGGAGGCAAGAGGAGCGATCGCGTCAGAGGCAGTGAAGGCGCTGACATTGAATCCGTCTCCGCGTGCGCTCTTGATAGTGGATGGTATCGCGAGGAAATTCAAATTCAAGCAGGTGAGAGCTGCTGCGGTCGAAGCGCTCGAGTTTGCGGCGGCAGAGCTCGGCATTACCCGAGAGGAGCTCTCGGACCGCATTGTGCCAGACCTTGGATTTGATGAGAACATGGAAAGAGTATTCGACTATGGAGAGCGTACTTTCACAGTGAGGATCACGCCTGCGCTTGAAATCGAAGTGTATGACGGGAACGGAAAGAAGATCAAGAACCTGCCTGCGCCGGGAAAGAAGGATGACGCGGATAAGGCGTCACAGGCGTATGCGGATTTTAAGGATATGAAAAAGCAGATGAAGACGGCTGTTACCAGCCAGAAAGCGCGTCTGGAATACGCTCTGTCTGTAAAGCGTGAGTGGGGCACGAACGCCTGGAAGGATCTGTTTGTGAAAAATCCTCTGATGCATCAGTTTGCGATTGGCCTGATCTGGGGAATCTATGAGGACGGCAGTCTGGTGCAGAGTTTCCGCTACATGGAGGACGGCTCTTTCAACACACAGGACGGAGATGAGTACATACTGCCGGAGGGCGTATCCATCAGCCTGATACACCCGATGGAACTGTCTGATGAGGACAGGGCGGCGTGGAAGGAAC
>CAJUQU010000035.1 GCA_910588595.1 uncultured Lachnospiraceae bacterium
GAGATGGTTGTCAGTGACTGGAGTTCAGACGTGTGCTCTTCCGATCTTATTTCAATCCACACCCCCACGCAGGGAGTGACTTTGTTCCTCCTATTCCCGTTTTGTTTCTGGACAATTTCAATCCACACCCCCACGCAGGGAGTGACAAATCCCGTTTGTTCTGGAAAGGTATGGCATAAATGAATTTCAATCCACACCCCCACGCAGGGAGTGACCGGTTATATCTGTAAGTATGTAACAAAGGACACAATTTCAATCCACACCCCCACGCAGGGAGTGACAAAAATTTGGTTTAATGATTGGTTTTGTTATATATTTCAATCCACACCCCCACGCAGGGAGTGACCCGCTGTCGATCACATTCATTCCGTACTCCGCCATTTCAATCCACACCCCCACGCAGGGAGTGACCTCAAAAATCACATATTTTCATTAAAATACTGACCTTTGTCTGAGCAATACTGACAAATCCCAGCATTACTCTTTTTCGTTTATCATGGCGCGAACCAAATTGGGGAGATTTTTTCTGGTGCGAACCTTCCCAGTATTTGATGTGAGCTTATGATTCGCACCAGTCTATATCATCAAAGTCCCTTCGGCATCATAGGAAGTTTTTATTCCGAAATGCTCGACCTTTGTCTGATATTTATTGCCGAGATAATAAAATCTAAGACTGTCCTCTTTCTCGTTGATCAGCGAGACAAGGCGATCTCTTACTATTAATAACTGTGAGGCATCCAGAATACACTCAAACACAGAATTCTGAACACGCTGCCCATAGTTCACGCATTCCTTTGCGACTTTGCGAAGGCGGCTTCTTCCAGCCGCATCCTGGGTAGCTACATCGTATGTGATCAGCACTAACATATCAACACCTACTTCCATAAAAACGGCGGATATTCATCAATATCACCGCGGATCGTCCGGGCAAGCAAAAGAGCCTGCACATAAGGAACCAGCCCCCACTCTATTTTTTCTTTTAAATACGGGTGTGTGATTGTCTCTTTTTTATGATTCTGCCATGCATTAAAAAATACTTTTCTGCCATCGTCACTCAAGAACACCGCATTGTCTTTCTGGCGCTCAAAATGGGCTGCCTGGATCGCTTTCGTGTTGATCAGTGTCAGGATAAAACGATCTGCCAACACAGGGCGCAGTTCTTCCATCAGATCCAGTGCCAGGGAAGTCCGCCCCGGTCTGTCTCCATGCATAAACCCCACATAGGGATCCAAGCCGACACTTGACAATGCATTTGCACAATCGCCCGCAAGAACTGTATATGCAAAGGATAAAACGGCATTGATGTTGTCGAGCGGCGGTCTGCGGTTTCTCCTGGTAAATGCAAACTCTTCTTTCTGGTTGAGTATCATGTCATTCAATACAGAAAAATATTGTTCTGCTGCCTTTCCCTCTATCCCCCGCAGTTCGTCAAGTCCTGAGGCACTGTCGAGCTTAGGCAGTGTCTCATACAAGATGTTGGATATCTGTTTCAGTTTCTCGGCATCCACGCGGTATGCGTGGTCGCGAAGCGTCCGCTCTATGCTCCATCTGCTGTTATATACTTTCCCGACGATCATGTTCTTCGCATAGGCAACACTCCTGGTATCATCATCCGAAATGCGATACTGCTCCTTTCGCAGCAGCACATTCCCATACTCCTTCCCGACAACCCTTGCCAGAAATGCTCCTCGCGGAGAGAAGAAACTCATTCCGATCTTCCGCTCTGCGCAGGCGCCCATCAGTGCCGGTGTCGCTCCCTTGTAGGTGAAGCATATGATATTTTCCAGTGTGTGCAGCGGAAATCGGGCAAGTGTCTTTTCGCCGTTCTGTATCACGATATTCTCGCCGTCAAGCGTCAAATAACAGCTGTCTGTCATTACATATAAAGTATTGAGTAACTTTCGCACCTTAATCCTCCCTGTATCAAATCACCTTCATATATCCCTCGTTTTAATACCCTGTTCAATATACTGCCTCACATTCATCGACTTCTGCAATTTGGGAACACACAGATTTTCCAAGGAACATGCCCTGCACTGTTTTGAAGGTTTCACATTTGGCGTATGTCCCCTTTGGAACAAAGCGTGCATCTCCTCCGCCACCTTTTTCACTTCAGACCGCAGTTCGTCCGTAAATCTGACCTGGCTGCGCCTCCTGTTCTCTCCGTAAAACAGGAAGCCCTCCGGTATGTTTGTCTGAAACATTTCCTCCAGACAGACTGCCTGCGCACAAAGCTGCAGCGCATCGGCATTGTTTTCCTTGGGAGACCCATGCTTGTACTCGACCGGCACCGGATCCCATTTTCCGTCATAGCCAAACAGCGCGATCCCACTTTCATTCTCGCGAAATTCAACGACATCACACTGACCGCTCAGTCCGAGCTCCCGGGAAGCAATGCGCAGGCCTCTGACGATCATCAGATTTCCTCTTTTCTCAAAGGAGCCTTCGTCGTGTGCCCTCTTGTGCATCAGTTCACCCGCCGTTGTGCGATAGTTCTCCGCCCACTGCTGTTCGATGTGGATCATAGCCCACTGCCGCCTGCAGAACGCAAAGTGCTGAATGCCCGAGAGCATCAGATAATCCTCCTCGGCATACATGACTAAATTCCCTCGATCACTTCGACATCCAATCCCGGCAGAACATCCAGCGTGATCTCATAGTCCGCAAACTCCTTTGGGTCGTCAACTTTTGCTTCGACTCTCAAAAGCCTATGTACCTTTGCCGATGAATACTGTCCCATGGGACAATTGTGCTTCCACCAATACATTCTGCACACTTCCATGCTGCCGTCCGGTCGTGCGGAGGAAGTGTCGTTGACAAACAGCGTGCGCAGTGCCTCCTTGATCTTCTGGGCGTCCTCGTCGCTGAAACCGGTCTTTTGAGCAAGCTGGTGGTTGATACTGCCTTTTATGACATACAATGCCGAATACACCTTATGCTTCATTCCCATCGTGTCTGATGACTTCCTGCCTTCTTTTCCAGTCTCGCTGTTGACGCTCTTTGTGATCTGCATACTGTCAATCGAGATGGGCAGCACGCTGAATGCGGCGTGAACAGAAACCGGTCCCCTCACACCGACGGACACACTGTCATCTTTAAAAGCAAACACCTGTCCGAAACTGCGCACATCCAGCCACGTCTCACACGCTGCCTTCGCATAGGCATCCTTGTCTTTATCCTTCAATGCCTTCTGCATGACCGCGTTGTTCTTCGCCCGATCTGCAAGGCTTTTTGCCCCGTCATCCGCTCGTTCGTCACTCTGCACGAAAATATTTTCCCCCATATCCTGCAGCCTGTTCCTGATCTTGCGCTTAATGCACACATCTGAAATCTCCCCAAATCCATCATACGTCTCGCGCGGTCTGTTTCCATTCAGGGGATCACCATTGGGATTTGCATTGTTCACCATCACCAGTACCTCAAAATCGATCTTGTTTGTAAATTCACCCATAATCCTTCTCTCCTTCACTGTTCTTTTTTCTGAAATGCCTGTCTCATATAGTCCATTTGGTGATAATACCCCAGTAAATACATTTCTGACAACGCTGTATTGACAAAAGTATCTGTATCTAAATGAACCATGATTTCTTGTGACCATTCTTCAAATTTCATTACCTTATAATCGGAAAGTTTCCTTTCGTACGGCAATAAATTCTGTTTTATCGTATCCAATGTCCTGGCAGGTCTTCTGCTGTATGCATTCCAGTACCTTTTTGCATTTGTGGTGCGCCTCTCCAGCACCTTTCCATTCTCGTCGCGCTCAAACATGGCAAGCTGCTCCATGTAATCGTACACCGCGAGCAGCCTTCCAAACAGAACACTGCGGTCGCTGATATTATTTGTCAAAAAATCATCCATCGTATTTCCCCTCATTTCATAATTGTATCGGATCATTGCACAGGCTACACACAGCACATCGTTGTACCACACAAACTCGCTCATAGTCTGCGGCATCGATGCCCGCTGTACCGCAGCTTTGATGATATCTTTCGGAATCTTTACCCCTGTTTTCGTAATACATGGCAGTAAGCGCTTCACTGTGCTTTTGATCAGTTTTCCGTCCGCTTCCAGCCACTCCGATCGCTGCGTGCCAAAAGCCGCAAGCGCCATGTCCCTGGGCGACGGCGTGCATTCACAGGTGATCTTCTTCTTGTCCTCTCCCGTCTTTCCCACATTCACTGTCCGACGCCACTTGCAGTGCTGCTGCCAGTTCAATATCGCATCGATGTACTGTCTGGCGCCCATCTCATCATAGTATGCCACCGAAAGCCGCCCCGTAGTGGCTGCCTCGAGTGCGATCACCGCCGCCCTGTCATCAGCCTTGAGCCTGCCCGCATAACCGTTCATCGCATTGTTGAACTGCTCCGCAAAATGCTTTTCGGTTTCCCGCGGATCGATACTGCTCGTGTCAAGTATGTCCCAGTCATCAAAATCATCCATATCGTGACAGGAATTGAGCGAGTCCTGCATGATATCAGGCACCGGCATGTCCCTATTCACGATCCACGATACGATCGCACAGTCATCCCTTGTATATCCCTGTTTCTGGATCAGCCATCTGAGCGCATTGTGCGCCCTTTGCGACACGTCATATCCGACGGAGACTGCCTGTCCTTTTGTGGTAAATCTTCCGCGGTATGTAAAACCCGACTCATCATTTCCTGAGATCAGTTTTGCCTTGTCCCCGCTGTTGCGGATCTTTGACGGGTGCTTGTCCGTGCAGGACGCCATCTTCCCCGACGCATAACACAGATCTTTATCACCCGCATTCAGCTGGTAATACGCACCGTATCTGTCATACAGCTCCTGATTCTTCCAGACTTCCGGTATATCGATCCCATCGACGATAAAGCGGACGGCGGCTCCTGTCTGACCTAAATTTTGTATTTTAGTGCTGTCCGTCAGCCTGCCGCCATCGTCCAGCACCAGCACTTCCCCCGACACCAGATCCTGTATCAATGATTTCTTTTCGAGATATCTGCAGATTGCCTGCACTGCCAGATGAGTATGCTCTGAATCCGCCCAGTCACGCAGCTGTTCCATATAAGTCTCATAATAACGCTCCTTGTTGTCCCCCGTGTACGTCGTGTAATCGCCTGCGATGTAACAGAGCTTATCACACAGCGGGTGCGGTGCGATACCGCTGCTCCTGGCGGCAGAGTCCTCCGTTACCGGGACGATCGTGACGGCATCATTTCCTTTTTCAAGCTTCCTGGAATCGACATAATTCCCCTGCCCGTCGATCGTCACTTCAATCTGGGCGTTGAATGTAGAGTGGGAGATCGGTAACAGCACCGGCTGGTCATCTCTGACCACTCCCGCAAGATCCGCATAGACATCATACGTGTCAGCCAAGGTCTTCAACCATGCCAAACAAGTCACCTCCCTCAAATTCCGCTGAACCGGTAAAATTCTTTTCGAAAATAAACTGTTTCTGTTTTGCCTCCTGTAATACCCGCCTGATCCCACACGCCTCCGGGCGCGGAAAGTGAATGACGCCGTTTACCATCTGTGCATTCCAGAGCCGCACCGTCATTTTCCCTTTTTCCTCCTCCCTGACAGCCTCGTCCGGATAGGTGATCCCATGTACCATGATGCCAAATGACAGATCGGTGTTGTCATATGCCCCCTCGCCCTCATCGAACGAACAGGGCTCCACATATCCCTGACACTCTCTTGCGCCCAGGAAAATATCCCTTCTTCCTCCGCGCTCAACCATTCTCCTGGCAATGTCAAAATGTTTGTTTTCGTTCCTGTCGCGCGCCAGATCCTCCCGGTTTTCATTCCATTCGAAGTGTGCCCTCACACGGTACTCCACATGCTGCAGATACGTGTAATACGCCAGATCATTTCCGCCGCTGTACTTGATCGGCCGGATCCCCTTCGACTCCGTCTGGATTGGATTCATGATGCGGCACGCGTCGATCACCCACGTGAGCGTAGGCTTCCAGTAGATTGATTCCGTGATCCCTTTCAGCGCCTGATACGTAGGAATCTGATATGTGCACTTCTCGCCGCCTGTCTTTGACAGCGGATCGGTAAACAGCGCATATCTGCCAGACACACTGTACTCGATCACATTTGGTTTTTCCATAGACTGCTTCTCCCTTCTGTATTATCCTGATCTCTATCTATCTTTTTACCGTAATACTATATTTATATTGCAGACAGCATTTGCGGAATACACGCTAAAACATCAAATTTTCCCACTCCGGAGCGATTCCATAATCCATGCTGTACGCTCCCGGCGCCGATACCATATAAAGACCTGCCGTCTTTTCGCTGACAGGCTGTATCAGCCCGCTATATTTGTTCAACAGATTCTCGCGCACGTTGACGGTGTATCTCTGCGCCTGCCGGATACAGGTTTTGATGACCGCCGGATCCGATGTCCCCTGTAATGTCTCTATGATCTCCACACCTCGCCCATACGGAACGATCACACCAAACGAGTGGTCGTCGATCACCCTGTACGCCTGTCCTGCGGTCTTATATGCCGCATTCAGTAAATTCTTCCTCTTTTCCACGCCGAATCCATTTGACAGAAGCTGCGTGATATTTGTGCCCGTCTTCGCGACCGGAAAATCCATCGTGCCCGATGCATATTGATAAACATCCTTAAAATATTGTTCTATCCACCGCGGCATCAAAAGACTGTCCGCCTTGTCCCCCCGATCGTATTGGCGTATAATCCGCTCTGTTATTCTTCTGTTCTGCTGCAGTTCTTCCATATTTCCAATATTTTCATCATCCAATGTGATCAAATAGAGGACGCCGTATGCCAGCTCGCCGTTGCGGTTGCACCGCCCTGCACTCTGCGCCAGGCTGTCGAGCCCCGTCATCGAACGGTAGACACACTCAAACGAAATATCGACACCCGCCTCGATCAGATTCGTGCTGATCACAACAATGTTCTCCCGCCCTTCCCTGAGCGTATTTTGTATCTCCATGATCCGGTCGCTCCTGTGCTGGGCACACAGATTTGTCGTGAGATACCGCACATTGACATCCTTTGCCTTCAGGGTCTCATACAGCTTTTTCACCGCGGATCTCGTGTTCAAAACGACAAGGATCGACCGAAATCGTGCTGTCTGTTCCGCGATCTCGCCGCCGAGACTCTCAAATGTATATTTCTGTCCCTGCCCGGGCAGTGCTTTCGGCGTGTGGATCTTCACCCGGTCAAACACGCGAAACCACCTGTCTGCATCACGGATCATGTATTTCGGTTCACTGTAGCAGACCGGAACCCCCGTCTCCGCCAGTGTCGGCTGTGTCGCCGTGCACAGAATGATATTCGTGTTGCAAACCGCATTCAGAAAATTGATCATATGGTTAAATGTATGCACACATTTCAGCGGCATCGACTGCACTTCATCGATGATCACCACCGCGTTGACAAGCCTGTGCATCCGCCGGATCGACTCACTTTTATCCGAAAACAGCGTATTCATGAACTGTACGAATGTCGTGCAGATAAAGGGCTCTTCCCAATTGATCTCATATCTCGACACGCTTTTAGTCCGATAGTCCTCGCTCTCATCCTCATCGTTTCTGACCACAGAAGAGTGGTGCTCAAGGATCCACTGTTCCTCGCCGACCGCATCGCGGAAGACCCCGGCGTTCTGTTCCGTCACGCTGATGAAAGGTGATACATAGATGATGCGCTCCGTCTCCGGGTGCTGCCTGCAGTACTCCAGCGCATACGCAAGACTGCTCAGCGTTTTCCCGCCACCGGTCGGAAGCGGCAGACAGTAGATGCCGGCAGGGTGTTTTGCAAACTCCCTGCATTGCTTTTGCAGTACATTTCTCGCCTCAAATATTTCTTTTTCCCTGTCTGTCAATATGTCCTTCTCGACAGTTTGCTGCTTTTCCTGCATATATTTCCGGAAATTCTCCCCGGCTCTCTCAAACACTTCTCTGCTATCGAAATCATCCGGTTTCAAAAATGTGTCGACGTTCTGCATAAAATCCGAGGTTGCTTCCCAATCGGAATCGATCAGGATCGATAAGATCAGACGCTGCAGGCACGAAAACAGGAAAAGCTTGCAGCGAAACATGGTTTCCTTTTGATCTGAGACATTCTTTGACGTGATCATAGCGCTCAATTTGGAATATAATTTCCGAATCTTATCCTGTGTTTTGTCAAACTCTTCTGCCGCGCCCGCAAACCTCCGGTGCAGATCTGTCTTGTCCAGATAATCGTTTTGCGCGTTGCTGCTCGCCTCATCATAGTCCTCGACCTTGTCCACTTTTTTAGAAAAGAGATCTGTGTGATCGTCATCCACACAGTCAAACACGCCGTGATGGGCAGCGACTGCATAGGAGATCATTTCCGTCAAAAGCTTTGTGTTGTTCGATCCGGCAGCATGGTACAGATCATATAAAAATTTTGCCCCTGTAGATGCATGGGCGATGGTTCCCCGCAGCTTTTGCCTGTCCCTCGCATCCGCATGGATATAATCGTCGAACTTCTGCTTATCCTTTCCCATATCATGGAGACTTCCGCACACGGACATGACCTGCGTCAATCCGCACCGCTTTCCCTTTTTCTCACAGAGGAAGACGGTCTTATTCGTATGCTCCGCCACGGATTCCTCCCTGTCTAGTCCATCCTCTGAAATATGTGCCGTCAATTTGATCACACTCCTTTATGCTCAACTATACAGAAAAAACTGTTCCTATTCTGATATTCTATGCACGCAACACTGACTATGGAGAAGCATCAAGCCAATACAGCGTGTTGTATGACTTGATGCGCATCAATACTGCAGCAGACTGAGCTGCTAATACGCAGTATAGCACACTTGATCTTTAAACTCAATATAAATATTTCAATTTTATAAAAGAGCTAGTTTTCAATTGCAGTGAACATATTTTTATTGACTCACACTTCCTATACAGATAAAATAAAGTGTCAGCTTACTTTCTTGTATCATTTAAAAACTGTCACAACTTTAATACAAAACTTATATCAAAGAACTGCAGGAAAATAACGGATGCCTCTTCTCTTTTCCATTTCTACAATAACCAATTGCAATTGGTTATCCTCTATGCATCGCCTACTACGATGCCAACTTTTTTCATCTGCACGTTGGAAGAAATGTCCTATGTGATCCTTGCCCACTATTTTTTGCAGCTCCCAAGACAGTTTCCCGGTACAATTTACATTGGCTGTGGATTGAAATAATTTTATAAAGGAGCAGGGAGTTGTACTATATAAAAACAACTCCTTTTTTTCTATTTTAAAAACTCCAAAAGCATCCATGTCCCAATCCTCTGCCGGATATAGCGATAACCTTCCCCATGTAATTCATCGTATTATATCTCCCTATCCGCAACAAGGGACAGAATTGACCAAAACCCGGAGGTTCTTTTACTTTTTAGGCGATCTGACTCCTTCGATTTCAACGCCGTCAGATAAAGAGCAAACGGAAGTTCGAAATCAATTGACTAATCCGCAGCGCCTTGCGGTCATACCTTTCGGATCTGCATATATAATCGTCATTCTTTCAATCTCAAAACGTTGTAAAATTATAAAATGTCCTTCAAAAACCCCTTTTCATTTCGCCATCTTTATGATAAAATGGGCGATAGTGTGAAATCAGTGCCCGCCGGGCGATTGAATGGGCATCTGTGCAATTTACATATTTATGCATTTGAGCTTCGGAATCGACACCCACAGACAGTTGAAAGGAAACAGACAAATGACAGCATTTCAGGAATGGTTCTCCAATTTTTCGAATTTATTTTATAAGTGTTTTATCCGGGACGACCGCTACAAGCTCCTGCTTGACGGCATCGGCGTGACGGTCAAGGTATCACTCCTTGCCATTCTGATCGGCGTCGTGATCGGGATGCTGGTTGCGCTGTGCAACCTCTCCAGGAGAAAAGTGATCCGATTTTTGGGGAGCGTCTACACCGATGTGATCCGCGGAACCCCCTCCGTCACACAGCTGATGATCATATACTTCGTCATCTTTGCCACCGTGGATCTGGACAAGTGGATCATCGCGGCGATCGCATTTGGCGTCAATTCCGGCGCCTATGTGTCGGAGATCATCCGCGCCGGCATCCTGTCCGTCGATCACGGACAGACGGAAGCGGGCAGATCGCTGGGGCTGAATGCCTTTCAGACCATGACAAGGATCGTGATCCCCCAGGCGGTCAAGAATATTTTTCCCGCACTCTGCAACGAGTTCATCGTTCTGATCAAGGAGACCGCCATCGTCGGTTATGTGGGGCTGATGGATATCCAGAAGGCGGGTGATTTTATCAAGAGCGCCACGTTCAACGCGTTCATGCCGCTGTTTGGAACCGCCGTGATCTACTATGTCCTGATCAAGATCCTGACACTGCTGCTTCGCAGGATCGAGATCGTGCTGCGCAGATCCGATATCCGGTAGGAACAGAAGCTATTGCGTTTTTCATTGCTATATGAGCCGTCAAAGGCGGCATGGGAGATTTACATGATAAAAGTAAAGAATTTACATAAAAAATTTGGGGATCTGGATGTCCTGAACGGTATCGACGAGCATATTTCCCCGGGGGAAGTCGTCGTGGTGATCGGTCCTTCCGGTTCCGGCAAGAGCACCTTCTTACGGTGCCTGAACCTGCTCGAGGACGTGACGGAGGGCGAGATCTATGTGGACGACCAGCTGATCAATACGCCGAAGGTCGACATCAACAAGGTGCGCCAGAAGATGGGCATGGTGTTCCAGCAGTTCAATCTGTTCCCGCACCTGACGATCATGGACAATATCACGCTGGCACCCGTTCTGCTGAAAAAAATGACAAAGGAGCAAGCCGTCAAGACAGGGAACGAGCTCCTAAAGCGCGTCAATCTGGCGGACAAGGCACAGGCTTACCCGGCACAGCTCTCCGGCGGACAGAAACAGCGCGTCGCGATCGCGCGGGCGCTTGCCATGAGCCCGGAGATCATGCTGTTTGACGAGCCCACCTCGGCGCTCGACCCCGAGATGGTCGGGGAGGTTCTCGATGTCATGAAAGATCTGGCGCGATCCGGCATGACGATGGTGATCGTCACCCACGAGATGGGCTTTGCCAGGGAAGTCGCATCGAGGGTTCTGTTCGTCGACCAGGGCGTGATCATGGAGAGCGGTACGCCGGGGGAAGTGTTCGGCAATCCGAAGAACGAGCGGACAAAGCTCTTTCTGAGCAAAGTCCTGTAAAGGAACCGCAGGAAAATAAATATATTATCAACCGTCCGACAAGTTATTTTCTGCGACGGCTAAGGTATTATGCCAAACGGCTTAATATGATATATCAATCGGTTTTCATAGCCTCCCGGTGATGCGGCGTGCGGACTTCAGACCACAGCGGCAGGCTATGGCAGACAATCAAGGAGGAGAAACATTATGAAAAAAGTAACAAAAATGGCAGCTCTTATGCTGGCGATGGCGATGATGACGACCGCGCTGACAGCATGTGGCGGCGACGAAAAAGGCAGCAGCACAGCGACAGATACGACTGTCACAAATTCCCAGACGCAGGACAGCACCCCGGCGGACGCAGAACCGACAGAATCCGCTACACAGGAGGCAGCTCCCGAGGCTGACAACACACTCACATTTGGCACCAACGCGGAATTTCCGCCCTTTGAGTTCGTGACAGGCAACGGTGTGATCGACCAGTATGACGGTATCGACATCGCGATCGCCAAGCAGATCGCAGAGAAAAACAACATGACACCGGCGATCGAAAACATGGAATTTGCTTCTCTGCTGGTGGCATTGCAGAACGGTCAGATCGACGCGGCGATCGCGGGTATGACAGTGACCGATGAGAGAAAGGAAGAGGCGGATTTCTCGATCCCCTACTACACAGCCACACAGGTAATGATCGTGAGAGAGGACTCCGACATCACCTCCGCCGCAGATCTCGCGGACAAGAAGATCTGCGTTATCGAGGGCTACACGGGTGAGATCTGTGTCAAAGATATGGGGTATCCGTACGAGGCGTTCAAAAAGGGCACCGATGCTATCATGGAACTGGTCAACGGAAAATGTGACGTTGTCGTGCTCGACTCCGCCACATCCCAGAAATATATCAGCGACAACGAAGGACTCAAGATCGTGGAGGATCCTTCCGCCTTCGAATCCGAAGAGTATGCCATCGCGGTGAAAAAGGGCAACACAGAGCTTCTTGACAAGATCAACACAGCCATAGACGCCATGCTCACCGACGGCACGATCGCAGAATTGGGCGCACAGTATACAGAAGGGCTCTCTGCAGAATAAACCAGCCGGTCAACACCGACGGATTGTGTAGCGTGTGTTCAAAAAATTCATATGTGGAGGGATACGTTTTAGAACAGCCGTATCCCTCCACTGGCTTTTTCACCTACTGGCAGGGCGGTTCAGACCGCATGCCTGCTGCGCGGCGATCCTACTTCCGGATCCCGTCAAGCACGTCTGCCGGAATCTCAAACTCCACTGTTCCCATGTACATCGGTGCCACATCGCCCTCGTTGAACCCTATGACCACATTTCCCCGCTCATTGAGGTAGAAGGACGTCTCGTCCGTGATCGCCTTGAAATTCCACTCCTCGATCTCATCATTCAGCCAATAGTACACGCTCTCGTCCGCGTCCATCCGCTCCTGCATCTGCACCTTGATATTCTCGCTGATCGGCGTGATGTAATCCGCCCCCTCCTCAAATATATCTTTCAGCTGCAGCCGCTCTCCGGTATTTAAGTCGATCGTGTAAAAGTAATTCCACTGATAACCGCTGCCCGCCCCCTGATAGCAGATCAGTTTCAGTGTAAAATACTCGGGCGTCGTCGCGAGCACCTCGCTCTTCACCACGACATCCTGATACCCCATCTCCTCATCCAGGTTTTTCTCAAACTCCGCGATCAGCTCGTCCGTGATCGACTGGATCTCCGCGTTGATCTCCGCCGTTGTGCGGTCTATATTTTCCTGCAGGGTGCTGTCCGCAAGCTGCTCCTCCGGCTTGATCTCGGGCACCTCGATATCCGCCATATTGCGGTCGCTCTCATATTCGTAATCGCGGAATGTCACCACCTTCACCAGCTGGCCGATGATCGGGATCTGCTCCATCGCATGAGCGATCGTCCCCGACGTGTTGGGCAGTATGACAAAAAGTCCCGCCGCTACCGCCGCCGCTGCCACTGCAAATCTTATCCCGCCTGTCCTCTTCTCTTTCATTTTACCTGCCTCCTTGATCGTCCTGTGCAACTGTTTCACCTGTGCGTCTGTCATCTGGTGTTTTTCATACTCTTTTCTTAGTATATGTAGTTCTCTTTCCAGCAAATCATTTTTTTCAACCATTTTCTCCCTCCATTCTTATGAAACTTCCAAATGATCACGGAGCTTTTTGATACTGCGGTAGAGCCTGCTCTTGACTGTGTTGACATTCTCCTCAAGGATATCCGCGATCTCCTCGAGTTTTCTGTCCTCAAAGTAGCGCAGTATGATGACCGCCTTGTCCTTCTCCGGCAGGGCATCGAGCGCCCGCCTGAGATCGATCTTATCACAGTTGTCCTCCGTGTAGGACAATTCGAAACCAGTCTCCTGCATGGATTCATACGAATATTTCCGAGGCTGCCTTAAATGCCGGAAGCACTCATTCAGCATGATGCGGTACACCCACGTCTCGGCGTACGCTGCATTTTTCAGCGTGCCACTTCCCCGCAAAGCCTTGTATGCACCGTTCTGTACGATATCGCAGGCGTCCGCGTCATTGTGGACATAGCTGTATGCAAGCCGATAATACTGATCGTATTTTTCCAGCAGGATCGTTTCGAGCAAATCTTTGTTTGCGCTTTTGGCAGTTCCCTTTCTGGCAAAAATCTGCACTTTTTCCACCTCCTCAACGCTTTCATAGGTTCCCGAAGATTCTTGTTCCTAAGCTCCATCCAGACAGAAATAAGAATTGCGGACTACATGGATTATGCCAGGCAAAATTTCGACGGCGATACGGTGGCATCGTCTAGAAATTTTAACGACGCAATGGTGCGAAACAGGCGGTTCACGATGCCAATTTCTGACCGGATGGAGTACTAACCGCAGTTGCAAAAGAATTTCCAGGAAGCTATTTTATACAACATTAGACCTTTCACCTGCCGGAATAGTTTCAATAAAAATTCACTGATGCTGCAATTTTTCAGTTTCCAGCTTTTTTCATTTTTTGATATTGGTTATCGTGATATTTTAAGGCATTAAAATAAGCCCTCTATCAATCATATATCTACAACTGATAAAGGGCTTATGCTGATGTCCTAAATTATTTAGTTCATATCTTATTAAGGCTCTCATTTTTGCACTTGGTGTAAAATTGGTGTAAACACACTTACTGCACCCTCTGAAATGCCTTATTTTACACAGTTTTGGCTATAGGAATTGCACCCTGCCCCGAAGATTTGTTATTTTGTTTACGTGATTAAATATAGCACGATTTTACTTGGAAATCAAGGGACGTGGGTTAATTTTTGAAATTACTTTTTTATATTTGCATAGGTCACTCTTCGGAAATGGCTTACCGTGTGCGGGGTAGATCCAGTCGACATCTTCTGCAAGCAAAACCTCCCAAGACTTTTCAAGCTGAGCTTTATCCTCTACCCATATGATCAACCTTTTCATACTTGGCAGACCATTCATCGCAGCGTCACCGCAAAAAATAACATTGTCGACACTAAGCGAAATCGAATCCGAAGTGTGACCAGGCGTATACAAAATCTTCCCCTGCAGCAAGCCTTCTAACACAGTCTTGTTTTCTTCCGTGATCTCTATAAACCTGTCATCATATTTATCTTCGATCGCAGGAAACAGATGCTCCGCTTTGCCAAACGCCCCCATCAATCTGCAGAATACCCATGCAAGAAATGTACTGCATCCTCCCTCAAAAGAGTTCTGTCCTCTTTTCAAGGTTGTCATGGCTTTATTGCTCATGATCACTTTCAAATCCTTGTTTCTTCCCAATAATTCATTCAAAAAACCTGCATGGTCATCATGTGCATGCGTTAAAAATACATACTTGATATCTGATAATCCGATCTCCTTATCGCTCAACTTCTTCTCTACAGCGCTAAGGCTATGCTCATATCCTGTATCTATCATAATGTAACCATTCGGCTCTGCATACACATAGGTATTCATTATCCTGTTTCCAACGTTATAAATATGCACATCAGTTTCCTTCATTCAAAATATACAAATCCTGAGTTGTTCGTATCAGTTTCGGTGTCCCTGTCAATCCCCCTGCCGCCAATGACGAAATGAGCAGTGTTCAGTTCCCCAATTGTCACGGATCACATCTGCCTTATGCCATGTAATCTTTTCATCCGCGATCTTTTCCTCGATCTTTTCCAACATATACGCATCAAAATCAAGTCCGGTCACATCATGTCCTGCCTTTGCCATAGGAACCGGAATCGCCCACTGCCGCAGGCTATCTCCAAAACCTTTCTGGGTGTCGCACCTATAAGCATAATTGCAAATTCAACGTCATCAACAGCGGTTTCATTCAGATCGTACAGATCTGCATTCCAAGGAATTTTACCGTTCACAACATTTGTTCCATTCTTCCATAAGCATGTCAAAGATATTATTCAATCTCCTGATTATACTTTCATTTACCGGAATTGTTTTATCAAGAAACTGCATACCTCTTTCCCCCATGAAATCCACGCAAAACATCAGACAATAGAATACAAACGCTTTGTGCTCCATTGTATTCGGCTGCATCTCATCCAATAGATGGTCAATGTATCTGGTATCCAGATCCATATTGAGCAATGCAACCCTCGTCATTGCAACAAAGGTAAGAATATCACCAAAACCCATCCAATCAATATCGATTATCCCAGACCATTCTGAATCTGTTGAAATATCAACGTTTGATACTTTTCGTTGTATCTCAACTACTTCTCTGGCAATTTGCTTTTTCTCGCTGTCATTTAATTTGTAATAGACCTTTCCGATATCGTCTCCAGGGATATACGAGAGAATCAAATATGAATAGTCCTTGTATTTTCCTTCCGATAACACAATCGGTATCGGAATCTCACATACAGACAACTTGTTGAGCCAATAGACAGTATCTTTATAAGCCTGCTCATCTTTACTGCATCTGAGAATAAACTTTTCGATCGCAGTAGAGACAATAAAAACATAGTTCGCAATGCCGATGCTGCATCGCTCTATTTGGACAAGGCTCTTTTTTGTAATCATTTCAAACAATAGAATTGCTTCCTTGTGATCCACAGAATACTGATCCTCCATCCTCTATAGACTAACAAAATCATTTTAATTTATTCGCATTTAAATCGTCATATATCTCCCCCATGCCCCACTTTTCTATCCATTCAATGACTTTTTTTGTTTTTATCCTCTTAAATCGTTATTTTTGTACAAATACTTCGCTCATTGCAGAGTTCTTTCATCTACTCTAACTGCGCACTCCTTCCCGGCAATCCGTAATCAGATCTCCTTTATATAAATAGGCTTTTTATCATCCGGATCTATTTTTCCGCTGTCATTGTATCCGTTTGCTTTCCAGAACGGTTCGCCAGTGACCGCATCCGGACAGATATACATGTTTGTCGCACCGTCATCATAAAGTACTGTCTCGATGTGTCTGTTCAATATAGTCCCCAATCCTTTGCGACGAAAATCCGGACGAATATAAAACCCCATAATTGTTCCATATCCTTTTTCCAGCAAACCATATACAGTTCCAAGGTCAATAGCAAACATTGCAATACCAAAAGGTTCTCCATCTACAGTGGCAATCTCAAAGTGCATATCCTTACGGCTTCCTTGAATTGCAATTCTTTTTTTCAACCCGTTCATAATTTGTTCTTCATCTTCGTGTGTTCCATCATGCGCATTTACTTCACAAATGAATGGAACCCACAACTTCGATGCCATCTTAAAATGCTCTTCATTATCCTTTTGAATTTGGATAAAATCAATTTGATTCTCCATTTTATTTCCTCCAAAATTGAATTGGGAGAGTTAAAAAACGTGAACCCTCCATACACGATTATTTTTCATAAACACCTCTCTTTCCACTTTTTTAAATTGAACTGTGACAATTTCAGATCATTTATGCTCTGATCATTCAAACACGCTCTAGCATTCAAGGATCAGCATACGCAACAAAGCGTTACAGCGTAATTTATTATACATCTTTCAGCTTCTTTTTTCAATCAAATAAAGCATTGTAATCATAGTAAACGCATGTCTCCATTTTCAATTAATATGAGCTGTGTTTTTTATAAAACTCATACAAAACTAAAACAGGTAAACAGTATTAACAACCTGTCAAATACAATAGTGTTAGAAGTAAATAATTTAATATATTGCATCAACATGTGCAGTTTACAATTGATCCATAAAGCTTGCGTTTACCGTGGCATTGTAATCGCCGCATCCGTAACAGTTCAGCCTTTGGCTTGATGTATCTCAACCACTATGCTTTCTCTAGCTGATCTGTAACCCGCTATATATTTCCATCTGTATCTGCTTTGTCATATCCCACACGTCACAATCCTGATTCGACAAGATTGTCACTGATATGTCTTCTTTTGGATAATAGTTAAATCTGGCGGCAACACCGTCATTCTGCCCGTCTTTATAGATACAGAACGGTTCTTTACTATCCGGCAGGAAAAGAAACTCAAACGCATAACCGTTTCTTTCATATAATCCGGGAATCCCCCACCATTCTTTTTCCCGCGTATATGGACAGTGCGCCGTAAGAAGCAGATCTGCATGAATATCATCCAGCAGGATCTTCTTTTGTACCGCAGTCAAAAAAGTATTCATATCTTCCGCCGTTGTATACGCCCCTCCGTCCGGCGTTCCCATAGGTGGAAAACAATAAATATTTTTCTTATATCCGATCATTTTGCCGTCTTCATTGTACAAATTCAGATAACCTTCAGCTGTATTTTGATTGACAAAGTCCATTGACAAAAAAGCGGTATTGCTCATTCCCGCTCTCCGAAATACATTTTCCGTCACGTATTCCCGATAGTTTTTACCTGTAATTTTTTCTATTGCAAGCCCCAGCAAAACATAGGAACAGTTGCAATACCTGACATCCGAACCCGGTTCAAAATTAGGCTTCTTATAGGCAAAATTTTTCAAAAAATCCCTGCATTCCTTTATTGCATAATTAGGCGATGTAACAAAAAGTTCAGAATATTGTTCCCCCGCTTCCTCTTCCGCATCATCATGAATACCAGACGTATGGTTCAACAGTTGCTCGATCGTAACATCAGGAGATATTTCTGTTCCTTTCAAGTCGATAATTTGCGTTATGTGATCCGACAGTTTCAATTTTTTCTCCTGCACCAGCTGCAGAACAGCCGTTGCTGTAAACACTTTCGTAATAGATGCCGTATCAAATTTCGTATCGAGTTTATTAGGTATTTTAAATGCCCGGTTTGCAAAACCATACGCCTTTGAAAATACTGTATGTCCTTTGCATTTTACCATACATACGCCGCTGAACAGATCACGTCCAGCCCAATCTTCACACAATGTTTCCGCCGCGTCTTTTATTCTTCTATTGAATAATTCCAGATTTTGTTTTTCCATATAATATCAGCTCCTGTTTAAAAATATATTGTATTAAAATGTACATTCTTACAGACATTCAAAATAATCCCCCCATGCCGCCTTTGGCAGCTCAAATAGAAATGAAAAACGCAGTCTTTTGCGTTTTTCCTGTGTGAAACTTAATGGTTCTTAGGGTTCGTCTTTAAAATTATTGTAGTAAAGACAACGCTGTCACGCAAGCGGCAAGAACAGTTATAATTAATCTGGAACCTAAAAGACGCGTGCCATTTATGCAAACGCCTTAAATTTATCTACATATTATTTCTTAATTGTGCTACATGCCAGTCCATTCTATTTTCTCTTGTGGTAATGATCCTTTTATTCATTATATATTGTATTATTGCAATGGGAATAGAAGGAAATCTCCTAAATTGCGCCTACGGAATCCATCTCCTTACCGATCTCTTGTTCAAAAATAAATTGACTGCAATTTATTTTTGCTGTGCTTGATCGGTTCTGAAAATAAAAAAGGCAGCTGATTGTCTGTTAAGATAATCGCTGCCCAAAGGTAAACAATATCCGGTTATCCTATCATTTTCTGTTGGAATACGAATTTATAGTTCATATGGACGCAGAATTTCTAAGACCTCAATATATGCACGTATGTCACTATATTCCATGTGCATTTTCTTCAAGTATAATCCAGCAAGTGTTTTTTCCATTACTGCCTGCTTTAACAAGAAATATGTTCTTGCCACATCATATTCTTTTGGGGCTTTACAGACATTTGCAAAGTCAATTATAACAAAATCTTTTTCGGATGGAAGAATGATATTATATGGATGGAAATCTCCATGGCATAAACTGTTTCCCGAAGGTAAATTTTTTATCTTATCTACCAAATCACCAACATTTGATTTTCCACTGAGCATATGCAGCATCCATTCTGTATACGGTACTGCGGCATCCATAGTTTTCGTTAGCCAGTTTTTGTGAAGACTTGCAAAGATTTCCATTGCCTGTTCAAAAGTATCGTGACTCAGCATCAATGATGCAAGACTTTTTCCTTGAACCTTTTCCATTGTAAATCCAAATCGTTGATTTTTTTCTACAAATTCAAACATTTCAGGTATATTTTCCATTACCCTGCTTACCATACAGTGATTGTCATACTCATGATACACAGTACTTTTCGAATAACCCGTTTTAAATAATTTCAATACTTTTTTATCGTCGATTTCAAAAATCTCAGCCGTATTGCCTTCCGCAATTTTATGTACTTTTTCATTCTTCATTATGTTTATTCCTATCAAAAAGTTCAAGTTTGTTGAATTGTTCAACACCCTTATTTTACCTCAAACATATGCAATGCTTTCCTGTCTGCTACATTATATTTCTCCAAAAGCTCTTTTGCTTTTTCTTCCCCTTCCTTAGTGATATACAAGGATTTTGATCGATGTGAACCTTGCCTTATGTAATCTTTCCCATCAAGTTCATTAAGCACATTAAAATCATAACCTTTCCATGCATACTTATCATCTTTATTGGCAAATCTGTTCTGTAAATCTGATAGATAAATCAATATCATTGTCAATTCTTCCATGGCTGCCTTTGCATCTGTTTTATCCATGCTGATATCCCTCTAATTTTCATAATTTTTCTTGCTGTCATGCGCTCATCCATTCATAAGCTATCATGTAAATTACCATTTGATTTTGCAGCCAAATAAATCTGTTTGGACTGTTCGGACATATTTCTACCCAAACATACGCCATACCGGGCAATGATTCCGTCATGAATAATAACATCCCTGAATGGCATCAATGTAGCTTCCACGATCTGCGGTATGGGATAACCTCCCAGAATTTCTTTCCACGAAGAGTATATTCCTTTCACAACATATACCTCATTGTTATCAACAGAAATCAACACAGATCCCTTTCTTAAATGCCTGTCCACTATAAATTTCCCATGTATTGCTCTCTTCCAGCTACTGACAATAGCTATTTCTTCTTCATCCAGCTTCTTAAAGCCTGACAGCACAAATTCATCAATTATTTCTTTATCTTCCCATAATTTAGAAGATATCAACCCTACTGATTTAAGCGGCAAACCCATAGGTGATGTCATCCCATAAAGTTCTTCTATCAACGTATACTTTTGATTCACAAAATCCAATAGAGCTATCCATAGATCATAAAATTGTTTCGCTTCCTCATCTGTTAAAACCATACAAATACACCTCATCCTTTTAATATTTTCTATTAACAACATTCCATATAATATCATTTAGTCAAATATATTCAAAATTTCCGTAGACATACACAATTATTCTCAAAACTCTCTGCCATTAAAAACGCTTGTTTAAATATTGTATTTCAATAAAATTCATCATAATGGTATGGTCAGCCACTGGAAAGGATGGCAGACCACACATGAAATAACTCCTTCCGTGGTGTTTGTATGTTTCTTAAATGTGATAACTTAAAGATACCATAAACCAATACGCATATTTTTATGTGCATGATTTCCTGGCACCGTTTTGGCACCATAACTGTCCTTTTCCTTAATGATTTTATTTACATGGTTCCAGCCCCATGTCCTTTGTATCAAGAAAGGAAAATCAAGATAATAAACATTCTGTTTTGCCCCGCTAAACTTGAATCTAACGAACTTTTTCCCTTTTTTTGATACGAAAACCATTTTTCAAATACAACTTCATAGCATTTTGATTCCATTCAGCTACATGTAAAATGATTTCTTCATATCCCTGTTCTTTTATATGCTTCATTCCCCATAATAACAATTTTTGCCCTATCCCTTGCCCTTGAAACGATTTCACCACAATTAAATCATCTAACTCATTTCCATAGCAAGATACAGCACCTATGATTACTCCATTTTGCAAATATAGAAAAATATCATTTGTCTTATCTTTGATTTGAGAATAATCCGAATAAAAGTTTATTGGTTCAACTTCTAACGTTTTCCTCATTTCATAAAAACAATCATTATATATTTTCATATATTCATCCCAATATTGTTCTTGAAAAGG
>CAJUQU010000036.1 GCA_910588595.1 uncultured Lachnospiraceae bacterium
GGAAATAATGAACAACATGTATATGAGAATATAGTGAATGGGGATAATGTTAGAATCGAAAGTGCTACATTGGAGTTTGGCGATATAGCATCAATTAAGATAAACGACACAGAATACGCAATGAATGGTAGAGGGATAAACATAGTTATAGTAGAAAATAATATACACAAAGTTGTTGATTCTGTATCTTTTGATACTCATTTGGATGAGATTCCCTGCAATAGAAGATAGATCAGTATTGTGATAGAATACTATATTTTTTATAAAAAGTGTGGCTGTTGTATGCTTAAGAAACAAGGGAGCACAGTTTTTTGTTATATTACGGCAGATTAAGGACAATGTAAATTAGGATCACACAAGAGGAGGTTTCGGGTTATTAGAGAGAACATGAATAAATATATTGAAGAACATTCTATACAGCTGATGCAGTCAATTCTAATTCTGGTTGTAAGTATTGTTATTGTTTTAGGTGTTACAGTGTTGATGATTGGGAATGTTGTATATATGCCGGAGCAGTTTTTCTATAACATTACGAATGAAAGGATTGGATATACAGATGACGGTCCACAAGGTATTTTTTCGTATGGTCCTTATATCAATCTCAGGAAGGGAAGCTATAAGATAGCGATTCATTATGAGACAGATACAGACACACAGTTTGACATTTGTTATAAGGATGAAGACGGAAATTTATTAGAGATGACAAAGGGTGCACTGGAAAGGGATAAATATTCTAAATCAGTTGTCATCGTGAATGAGCAATCTATAGATAATGCTACTTTTGAAGTCAGGACATATTATCCGGGAACAGGTTACCTGCAAATAAATGATATATCTATTAGACAGCACTTCTGCGTTGACAGGTATATACTCATTACATTGGCGGTCATTGTAAGCTCGATGCTGTTTCTATGTGGAAAAAGAATATTAGGTATATGGGAAAGACCTAATGAAGTTTTGTGCTTTGGGTGTTTTTATACTGTGATAGCATGTTTGTGTCTATATTCAATGACCTTTTTGATAGGTGGGGAAAAGATATGGATGTATTGTCTTATAAACGCTTTGATAGTCCTTCACGCATACGGAGGCAAGACGGGGATATATGATGACAATGAAGTGGCGCGTAACATATTGAGTGCAGTGTGCTATGCCTTTTTGTTTGGTTCGTTCTGCTCGATGGACAAGGTAATGCAGGGTATCATATCAAAGGATGCCAGGGCTGTATATGCGGATAGTACACCGTATATATTTACATGCAGTATTGTTGCTGTGCTTGTGTTTATGATTGCTTTGATTAGAAAATTGTGGCTGAAAAGAGCGTTGTATGGGATTTTGTATTTGTTGTGCTGCTGGCTGTGCAATACATTTATTATCAGGTGTTTAACAGGCTTTTTAGCTTTAAAGATATGCAGCTGGCGGGCGAAGGCGGTAATTATTCAGGGTATGTTTTAAGTCTTATCAATGGGAGATTCTGGTCTATATTTGTACCATTGATCCTTATTGGCCTGGTGGGGATTTTTTTGATTCGGTACACAGTTGTGATAAGCAGGGAATGGAAAATAGCGATATGTTCTGTTATCATATCGATAATATTGTACAGTCATACAATATACACGAAGGATTACGGTGAATGGGATTCTTTTGATAATGACAATTTTATTTATGAAAAAATGAACGATAGGGTCAGAGCTTTTAAGCTGTGCGGATTTTACCAATATGAATTGAAGGATTTAAAGAAGATTGTTCTGAGAGAGTTAGCTAGAAATCATGAGGACACGGAACAGGTTGCTGCCTTCTATTCAATAAGGGAAGCCAAGGCTGAAATGAATTCCATGACAGGGATCTTTGAGGGTAAAAATGTGATCTTTTTACTGATGGAAAGTATTGATGATATTGCGTGCATAGAGGAAGTCATGCCGACGCTATACAGAATGTCAAAGGAAGGGATCAATTTCTCGAATATGTATGCGTCAATATATGGATCGGCAGCAACTATGAATTCTGAAACAGTGACAAATATTGGATATTATGCGCCTTTGGATGGATCTATGATATATTCCTATGCGGATAATTCCTTTCCAGACAGTCTTGCTGCCAGATTTACAGAAGCAGGTTATGTTGCAAGGCAGTATCATTTTAATAAACCAGAATTCTATGACAGGGCAACAATGAACAAGACATTTGGATATCGGGAGTATGTCAGCTTTATAGAGAACACGGACGGAAGTGTAGAGACAGGGATTGACACGATCCTGATTGAGGATGAAGTTCTGTACCAGACATTGATTCAGGATGAGAAATTTTTTGACTATGTTATCACCTATACGGCCCACCTGCCGTATAATAAGGGAGATAATCTGGTACAAACTGCGTTGGAGCGCTACCCTGAATATTGATATGACATACTCGGAGAAGATGAACCATTATTTTGCCAAGGCAAGAATTACAGATGATATGATTAGTGGTCTGATTCAGCGGCTTGAAGAGGACGGATTACTGGAGAATACGGTTTTGGTAGCCATTGGTGATCATTATCCATACGGAATGGTTGATAAAGAGGCACTGTACGATTTTTCAGGAGTGGACGAGTACGAGCAGCTTTTGTACAAGGTTCCATGTGTTATCTGGACGCCAGGGATGGAGGCTGTAGAAGTAGAGAAGATCGCAAGTTCTATCGATTTGGTTCCAACAGTGATCAATCTGATGGGGCTAGGGGACTGTTCAATGTATGTCGGACATGATATTTTCAGTGACAGTTATGAGGGATATGCATACTTCTCAGATGGTTCATGGATTGCAGGGGACAGCTACTACCATCAGGGAAAGCTTGTCTATGGGACGATGGGGGAAGATGACATAGCAGCTATGAACAGGAAAGTGATGGAGACAATTACCGCCAACGATAATATATTGCATACCAATTATTGGTATGGTCGTTAATAAGCTTGAAATATGTTTGCAGTAAAAGGTATGTCACTTTCGACAGGGGAAGCGTGTAGCGAGGAGAACAGACAGATGATGTTGCAGAAGATATTATTTATGGAAAACAGAGATGGTCTATACAGCCACAGCCAGGGAACAGTCGAATACAAAAATGACACCTGTGTCATTTTGGGCAAGGGAGCTGAGTGGGCATCCGATGCGTACATCAATGCCTTCTCAGTTGGAAAATGGTGCACATACGGTGCGCTCAGACGAATAACCCTGCATCTGAAACTCAGGGGAGTTTTTATTGTGAGAGTGATCCACACATATACGGACAATAAGAAATTCTGCCGCAAACAGATAGCCGGTGGCCGTGTGGATGCGTCGGCAGGCAGCACCATAAAGTATGATATCCCATTGCAGAGCAAGGGTGTGATCTACTTCTCCCTGAAGGCATTGACGGACAGGGCAGAGTGCAGTGATGCATTTTTTGAGGGAGAGGCAGGCGCAGAGAATGATGTTACGATCGCCCTGAATATCTGTACCTACAAGAGGGAAGAGTATCTTATGCGCAACCTGGAGCTGCTGCGCAGTTCTTTTCTGGAAAATAAGGATTCTGTGCTGTATGGGCATTTGCAGGTATTTATCACGGACAACGGCAAAACGCTGCCGGTCGAAGCGCTGCAGGACGACAATGTTCATATCTGCCATAATCCCAATGTGGGAGGGGCCGGAGGTTTTGCCAGAGGACTGATCGAGATTGACCGGATAAAAGAACAGAAAAATGTCACACATGTCATTTTTATGGATGATGATGTCGAGATACTGCCGGAGGGGATCGTACGTACGTACAGTCTGCTCAGATGTCTAAAAGACGAATATCGTTCTGCCTTTATCGCAGGCGCAATGCTCCGGCTTGATGAGAAATACATACAGCATGAAAACGGCGCTGTGTGGAATGGGGGAAAGTGCCGTTTTGTCGGCAGAGGACGGGATCTGAGGAAGTTTTCGAATGTCGTGCGAAACGAGATGAATCAGGAGCGCGATTATGCGGCGTGGTGGTACTGCTGTGTACCGGTGCAGGCGGTCAGGAAGGACAACCTCCCGATCCCGGTATTTATTCACGAGGACGATGTGGAGTACAGCCTGCGGAATGCCGGGGGGATCATCACGATGAATGGGATTTCGGTCTGGCATCCGGTGGCTTCTAACAGGCGTGTCTCGAGCAATGAGTATTACAATCTTAGAAATATGCTGATCGTCAATGCCAGGTACTGCCCTGATTTTGGCAGGCGGCAGCTGGCGAAGGCAATGGCGGTCAAACTGTTGATGACGCTGCTCAGATACCGCTATAAAGATATGGCTCTGATCTATCGGGCATTGGCAGATTTCTGCAGGGGACCGGAGTGGCTGCTGCAGGTGGATGCGCCGTCATATCATCAGAAGATAGTGGGTATGGGATATAATATGACAGATGTGTCAGAAAAGTTGACCTATTGCAGACAGATGCAGTGCAGCAGCCTGTCTGAGACAAATAGCATGAAAAATATTTTCAGGCAGGCGGCGGGACAAAAAAAGATGTGCCGTCTGTTGCTGCAGATGATAACGCTCAACGGATTCCTGCTTCCTGCTGTGAGGGAGACGAGGGCGTATTTCATGAGTGTCCATCCCGTCGACCTGTACAGGGCAGGTGATGTGATACTATATGACGATGCCAGCATGCAGGGGATCGAGGTGAGGCGTTCGTTCCGCCACATCTTTCAAATGATTTTATTGTATATGAGATCACTGATCCTGATATATACGAAGTATGACAAAAGTAAAGCAGATTATCGGAAAGAGTGGGCGTCCTTACAGGATATACAGTACTGGAGGAGGGTGTATGAGCGGTAAGCTGTCACTGCAGAGGGCAGAGAATATTTTTATCGCAGTGTCATGTATGGAGCTGTTTATGGGACTGCTTCGGATGTGCCGTGTGACACTGCCATTTTCAAGATATATCCTGTGGGCATTTACGCTGATCTATGCGGCAGTGGCTGCAGTCAGACACTACAGCAGGCTGCAGAAGCTGCTGTTTGTGATCCTGCTGGCATTTGGCGTATTGTTATATCATAATACCGGATTGAACAAGGGAATCCGGGCAGTGTTTTATCTGTATGCCATGAAGGATGTGGATATGAGGAAGTTCTTTAAGTCCATGCTGGTGGTATTCGGGGCTTCGACGCTCCTTTTTGCAGTTCTGTCCGGACTTGGGCTCATGGGAAGATTTACCGTGAAAGATATACGCAGTACCAGGGGCTTTAACGGGGTTCGATACAGCTTTGGATTTGAGAGCTGCAACAGGACGATGGCGGTGGTATTTTTGGCGATGGTGTGCGCATTTATCCTGCACCATGAAAGGCAGCCGTGGTATGTGTTTGCTGTGGTTACAGGGATATACGCGCTGCTGTTTTATCTCACAGACAGCCGCACGGGTTTTATTGTCGGGGCAGCAGTTATTGCGGGAATGCTGTGTCTTCGGTACATCCATTGGGAAAAATGGGCAGATCTTGTTTTTGGGCTGTTCATCCTGTCATTTTTGCTGATGCTTGTCATATCGGTCATGGCTGCCTTTCGGGTAGAAAATGATCTGATGGCACGGATCAATCATTTGATCTCGGGAAGAATGACACAGCTGACAAAATATTCGTGTGATGTGAAATATGCGCTGCCGTATGCTGAGAACTGGCATTTGTTTGGAAACGGCAGCAACCACAATGACTATGATCTGGGATATATACAAATCTTTTACTACTACGGGATTGTTCCGGCTGTATGTTATCTCGCATGTGTAGTGGGTGCAGCGGTGAAGGCGTGGCGGGACAGCGAGGCGTGGAAGCTTGTGCTGCTGCTGGGGCTTAGCAGCTATCTGTTCATGGAGTCGCTGTACTTTAGTAATTTCGTGCCGGTAGATTTTCTGCTTGTGTATTCGGTTTCGGTGTTGTGGGGAGATTATGGAAAAGAAGAGGAAGGTAGGATATATCATACTGTTTAGTGTATATACAGCAGCCAATATTTTCCTTGTCTCTAAGATCAGAGGATCGAAAGAGGTCAGGGACAGCTGGCAGGTGGTATATATGCAGCGCTTTCGCTGGTGGGATATTTTTGTGTTTGCAGCGCTCAGTGTAGTTGTCCTTATTTTGGTAATGGGTTTCATAGAGAAAGCAGTTTTGTGGTTGAGAGCACTGTATGCCAGATATGCCGTCTCGCATTCCGCAGATACAAAAGGTTTTTTGGGAAGGACATTCGTATGTATTCTTGCGGTCTGGTCCGTGTTTTTCCTTGCATTTTATCCAGGCACAGCTATGAATGATACGGTATATATCTTAGAGGATCCATTCAAACTAAGCAATCAGCACCCGGTTGTATACAATATGTATCTGTATGCATTTTATCGTGTCGGCTGCCTTTTGAATGATCCGAATCTCGGGCTGGCGCTTCTGTCGCTGGTGCAGATGACAGGGATGGCATATGTGCTTGCAAAGGCGGTTGCGATGCTGCGCCAGAGAGGGGCAGCAAATTGGTTGTGCCGCGTGCTGACGGTTTATTTCGGCATAGCACCGCTTTTTGCGACTTATGCGGTGTCTGCCATCAAGGATACGCCTTTTTCGATTTGTCTGTTTGCGCTGTTACTGCTGTTGTGCGAGCTGGCATCGGGAAAGGGGGCATTATTGGAGTCAAAGCCATTTTGGCTGCAAATGTCATTGTGTCTTTTTGGCGTTGTCAGTTTTCGGAATAACGGGGCGATGATCGTGCTGGGTGCGGCGGCAGTGATCTGTGTGGTCTATAAGAGGTATGCAGGGCGGTTTTTGCTGCTGAGTGGCAGTGTCATCATGCTGTGGTTCTTGATCAACAGGCTGGTGGTGCCGGCAGAAAGCGAACCGCTGTTTCAGGAACGTGTGGGGATTCCCCTCCAGCAGACCGCGGCGGTGATCGTGAAGGGTAAACCGCTTGATGAGGATGAGGCACGGTATCTGTACAGGCTTCTTCCGGAGGAAATGTGGCAGCGCTATTCGCCTGCGTGCAGTGATACCCTGAAATGGAATGATGCGTTTGACCGGGAGTATCTGAACGAGACAAGAGACCAGTTTATGCGCATCTGGCGGCAGCTATTGTGGAAGAATCCACGAGTCTGTGCAGAGGCATATCTTCTGGAAACTTATGGCATATGGGGAATCGAGACGAGGAATAAGGAGCAGTATTACAATAAGGAAATATGGGAGAATACGCTTTTGCTGTACCAGGACAGCCCGCTTCCCGAACCGGTCCGAAAGCTCGTCGCCGACTATTACTGCAACCGTTTTACATACAGATATCTGAGCATGGGGACAGCATACTGGCTGTTGCTGGCTGTGACATTGTGGCTGTTGTATAGAAAAGCATATCGGGCTGTTGTGGTTACAGTTCCCCTATGGCTGCTGTTTGCAAGTCTTTTGGCGGCGACGCCGATCGCATTTGCATTCCGCTATGGATTTGTGATCGCAATGGCGTTTCCGTTTTATATCATACTGCCATTTATGGCGGACAGGGAAGGGAGTTTTTTGAATGGATAAACTGCTGTCGGTTATCATTCCTGTATACAATGTCGAGAAGTATATATCAAAGTGTCTGAGGAGCATATTGGACGGGGAAGCAGGGGAGCCTGCAGGTGTGGAGGTCATTATAGTGGACGATGGATCGACGGATAAGTCGGGCAGGATCGCAGATGGATTTGCGCAAAAGTACCCGTGTGTGCGGGTGATACACAAGCAGAATGCAGGTGTGGCAGCGGCGAGGAACACAGGCATCAGCAGTGCGCAAGGGAAGTGGCTCTATTTTGTGGACTCAGATGACTGGATGGCAAAAAACGGGATCCGTGACATTTGTGAGGCGGTTCGGAATCATCCGGATGCCGATGTGATATTTATGGAAGCCTATTATCATATAGGACAAAAACAGAGTGAGTGGGTACACTTTTCGGAAAGTGAAGACTTGACAGACCTTACAGACATAAGAAGGCTGCAGGGCGGTATTCTATATGCGCCTGTGTGGAAGAGGACAAGCAATGATCCGATGGGAGCGCCGTGGGATAAAGTGTACCGCAGGGATTTTCTGGAATCGAATCAGCTGATGTTTTGCGAACACCTGAAGGTGCTTGATGATATGGTCTTTAATTTTGAAGTGATGGGAGCGGCACAAAAAGTGTGTTGTACAAAGATCAAGCCATATCATTACCGCCGTTTCGTGGCGGAGTCCATCACCAACACGTACAAACCGGATCGGGTCTTGCAGGACAGGGTGGTCTGGGAGCATCTTTTTTCCCTGAAGGTGTGGAGAGGCGGACACACTGAAATACTAAAGCGGGCAATGATGTGCCGCGTCATAAAATCGTTTAGCATCTGCTGTCGTCTGTGCTTTTTTAACAAGGAAAACAGGAAGTGTTTCAGAGACAAGATGATGTACGCAAAACAAGTGATGAATAGCGAGCCTTACCACACTGCATTTTGGTCGGTGCGATTGTCAGATCTGGAGTGGAAGCTTAAGATCGTCGCGCTGGCAGGGCGGTTAAAGTCAGTCTGGATGTTGTATTTTCTCCATATCGCATGGGAGGCGGTAAGGAAATGTTAAGAGATGGAGAGGCTGGACGTATGCAGCAGTTGGAGCATTTGATTCGGGATAGGAAGGTTGTCTTTGTGACGACGAAAAATATTGATTATATACGGAATGTGCAGGAGATCAGATTTCTGGAAAAGTATGCGGGGAAGCTTAAGTTAATATACTCGGGCAGCAGTATATATGCGGTGAGGATACTAAAGGTGTGGTGGAAACTGCTTGTTCTGGGCAGACAGTATGATGTCATTTTTTTTGGATTTTCGCCCCAGCTTGCCGCCCCGTTCATGTTAAAATATCATGATAAGCAAATAATCATTGATTTTTTCATATCGGTGTATGATACACTGGTAAATGACCGGAAGAAATTTTCTGCCCGCAGTCCGCTTGCCGGGATCTGTCACTGGATCGATGCGTATGTCCTCAGAAGGGCGGATATCATTGTCACAGATACGAAAGAAGATGCAAAATATTTTATTGATGAGTTTAACGCGCAGAAGGATAAATTCAGGACTGTTTATTTAGAGGCGGATAAGACGATCTATTATCCTCGAGTGCAGTCTAAGAGAAGCGATCTGGAAGATAAGTATATAGTACTGTATTTTGGAAGTATATTGCCGCTGCAGGGAGCTGATGTTGTCCTGAGGGCTATTGAGATCCTTAGGGAGCAAAAAAACATCTTTTTTCAGATAATAGGACCGATCACAAAAAGATACGAAATACCTGAGAGTGATAATGCAGAGTATATAGACTGGCTTAGTCAGCAGGAACTGGCAGAGTACATTGCCGCTGCAGATCTGTGCCTTGCGGGGCATTTCAGCGGGGAGATCGATAAGGCGAGAAGGACGATCCCAGGGAAGGCATATATCTATAATGCGATGGGAAAGAAAATGGTATTGGGCGACAATCAGGCAAATCGTGAGCTCTATAACGCGGTGGATACTGTGTATTGGACAGCGATGGGAGATCCGGATGCTTTGGCAGAGGTCATTGTTCAGTGCAGTCATATGCAGTGATAGGGAGCACATGTATCCGTTCACGCTGAGGAACTCCACGTAAAGTACCAAGGGATAAGGAATTGTCGTCAATCGGCGTACCCCAGTACGCCTCATTCCTCCGCCTTGCATAAAAAGATTTATACTGCGTCATCTGCAAAGTTAATTCTTAGCAGTTCCTAAGAGGAAAAATGTGAATAATAACAAAATTTTAACAAAAATTTAGTACAGTTTATACCATGAAAAATGCTTTAAAAACTTGTATACTATATTCTATAGGGAAATGATATCGCTATGCAGCACATCAATGCAGACAGCGCAGTGTGTTATTGGTTACACTGTATCTGCTCCTGGCGCAGTGCTAAAGTAAGCGTGTGTGGATCGATCGGGGCTCAATGCAGTATAAGAGCTTCATTGAGTCAGCTACAGGAGTGCTATGTCTATATAGTGATATTTTTTAAGGAGGAGCGTGCTCGAGCACATCAAGGGTGCGCATATAAAAACAAACGGAGGTATCATTATGTATTATGTAGGTGTGGATCTAGGAACCTCAGCGGTAAAACTTCTCTTAATGGAAGGGACGGGTAAGATCGCAAACATTGTCTCTAAGGAGTACCCGCTGTATTTTCCAAACCCGGGATGGAGTGAGCAGAAGCCTGAGGACTGGTGGAGTGCCGTGAAGGAAGGGCTGAAGGAACTGACAAAAGACTTCGACAAATCGCAGGTGGCAGGCATCAGTTTTGGTGGTCAGATGCACGGGCTTGTGATCCTTGACGAGGACGATAATGTGATCCGTCCGGCGATTTTGTGGAATGACGGCAGGACACAGGAGGAGACGGACTATCTCAACAACGAGATCGGGAAGGATAAATTGTCCAGGTACACAGCAAATATTGCGTTTACAGGGTTCACGGCACCAAAGATCCTGTGGGTAAAGAATAAGGAGCCGGAAAATTTTGCAAGGATCAACAAGATCATGCTGCCGAAGGATTACATAGCATACATGCTCACTGGAAGCTTCTGCACGGATGTGTCCGACGCATCGGGTATGCTTCTGTTCGATGTGGAGCACAAGTGCTGGTCGCATGAAATGATGGAGATCTGCGGCGTAAATGAGTCACAGCTTGCCAGGATCTACGAGAGCTATGACGTTGTCGGCACATTGAAGCCGGAGGTGGCAGCAGAGCTTGGACTTTCCGAGAATGTGAAGGTGGCAGCAGGCGCGGGCGACAATGCGGCGGCGGCGATCGGAACAGGCACAGTCGGCGACGGTATGTGCAATATTTCCCTCGGAACAAGTGGAACGATCTTTATATCCAGCAAAAACTTTGGCGTTGACCAGAATAATGCGCTCCACTCTTTTGCACATGCGGACGGCAAGTACCATCTGATGGGGTGTATGCTGAGTGCGGCTTCCTGCAACAAGTGGTGGATGGAGGAGATCATGCAGACTTCAGAGTTTGGCAAGGAGCAGGCAGTGATCACGGACGACAAGCTTGGGAACAATCATGTCTATTTCCTGCCGTATCTCATGGGTGAGCGCTCGCCGCACAACGACGCCAACGCGCGCGGTACTTTCATCGGAATGACGATGGACTCGACGAGGGCAGACCTGTATCAGGCAGTGCTCGAGGGTGTGGCGTTTGCGATCCGCGATTCCTTCGAAGTGGCAAAGAGCCTAGGTATCGATATCCAGTCGTCCAAGATCTGCGGCGGCGGTGCGAAGAGCCCGCTCTGGAAAAAGATCTTTGCCAATGTGCTGAATATCCGTCTTGATATCATCGAGAGCGAGGAGGGTCCTGGCTACGGCGGAGCGATCCTTGCGGCAGTTGCGTGCGGTGAGTATGCTTCCGTGGAGGAGGCAGCTGCAAAGCTTGTCAAAGTGGTCGACAGCGTGGAACCCGACAAGGAGCTGGCAGCGCGCTATGAGGAGCGTTACCGCAAGTTTGCCCAGATCTATCCGACAGTGAAGGAGCTGTTTCCGAAGATTTCATAAGAGCTTTTACATAGACTGACAGCGGCAGCCCAGAGTATATTGATGTATATTCTGGGTTGTTTTTGTGCGCGGTTTGACTTGGATATTTATAAAAATTCTGTCACACAGGCAGAGAAATGCAGTCTAATAAATAGGAGGTAAAAATCTATGGATAAAAAAACAAATGAAGCGTTACAGGATCTGGTCGCAAAAGCCACGGCGGGGGATAAGAAAGCCCTCGAGACACTCGTCGCAGGGGTGCAGGACATCGTATTCAATCTGTCCCTGCGGATGCTTGGCACGTTTGCGGACGCGGAGGACGCCACGCAGGATATCCTGCTCAAAATGATCACGCATCTGTCCTCATTTGAGGGGAAGAGCGCATTTACTACGTGGGTATTTTCCATTGCCGTCAATCATCTGAAGGATTACAAGAAACACATGTTTGCACAATTTCCGCTCAGTTTTGAGTACTACGGCAGCGACATCGAAAATGCGAAAGTGCAGGATCTGCCCGATCTGACGCAGAATGTGGAGAAGGGGATCCTGGCGGAGGAACTGAAAATGTCGTGCACCAACGTGATGCTGCAGTGCCTTGACACGGAGAGCAGATGCATCTTTATATTGGGTACGATGTTCAAAGTGGACAGCCGCATTGCCGGCGACATTCTGGGCATGACGCCGGAAGCGTACCGCCAGCGGCTTTCCAGGGTGCGAAAAAAGATGGCAGAATTTCTGGGACAGTACTGCGGTGAGTATGGCAGCGGCAGGTGCAAGTGCAGGGACAGGCTCAATTATGCGATCCAGAGCCACCGCCTGAACCCGCAGCAGCTGGATTTCATGACAGCCTCGGAGATCCCCCTGCAGACCATGGTGGATGTCAAGAGCGCGATGGAGGACATTGACGATCTGTCGCAGGAGTTCTCGTTCTGCAAGCCGTATCGGTCTCCGGAGCACACGCGCCATCTGATACAGGAGTTTTTGGATTCCACGCAGTTTTCCATTATTCGAAATTCGTAAAGGAGATGACAACATTGAATACACAGATCATATTAGATTATCTGACGGCGTTGAGCGCGAACAACAACCGCGAATGGTATCACGCGAACAAGGCGGAATACAAGAGGGCGAACGCTGAGTTTGAGGCGTTTCTGCAGGCGCTGATATTGGAGATCGGCAGATTTGACAGCAGCATCGTACATAATGACCCGAAGGATCTCACGTTCAAGCTGGTGAGGGACACCCGTTTCAGCCACGACAAATCGCCGTATAATCCCGCGTTCCGCGCCCATATTTCCTCGAAGGGGAAGCTGCCAGTCCCCGTCGGCTACTATCTCATGATCAAGCCCGGCAACCAGTCCTTTTTGGGCGGCGGCTTGTTTGCGGACATGTTCAAGGACGCCACAGCGATGATACGCGACCATATTTCCCGGAATGGCAGGGCGCTGGAAACGATCATACACGATCCGGCGTTTGAGAAATATTTCACGGTGAAGGGAACAGCGCTGAAAAACGTTCCGGCAGGATATGAGAAAGAGCACCCTCAGGCGGAATTTCTGAAATACAAGAGCTGGTATCTGGAATATCCGCTGAGCGACGAGGAGCTGGGCGATGCGGAGGCATTCCTCGCAAAGGCGGCGGAACTTTTCCGGATCATGAAGCCCTTTAACGACTATCTCAACAGTGCGCTCGCAGGATTCCAGATGCCGGAGCGGTAGGGAGGCACAACTGTCTTTTTGGCACAAATGGCTGTCGGAAGGGATTTCCGACAGCCATTTGAGTTATCACTGGATATAAATCTCTGAGACAGTGTCTTTCACACCGTTGATCTGCAGCCTGACACGAATTTTTCCGTTCTCAAATTCATTTAGAGAGTAGGTCAACGGCTCGGAGAGATCCGTGACATCGATGCATCTTGCGACATCTCCCTGCACCAGCCACAGGACAAGGGTTGCGCCGTCCGGCACGGTCCCGCAGGAAATGTCAGCGCAAAGCAGCTGTGTGTCTGCGTCCGAGATTGTCATGTCCTGTTCTTCCAGAAATCCTTCGCTGGCACTTCTGAAATCCAGCTTCCAGACATTGTTGTGATAAGCGTTATAGTTCATGCTGATGATACCTAAGTTCCATACCTGGTCGTCGGAAGAAGCGTCTGTGTTGATGCCGTTTCCCGAGACCGCGCTGACGATAAAGCCGGTCAGACATGCCAGCATGAGCGCCATACTCGCGATACCCGCGACAATTAATTGTAAGTGATGCGTTCCTTGTTTTACCATAACAGTATGTTCCTCCTTTTTGACAGGTGTTCCACATTTTTCGCAATAGTTTGCACTGACGCAGATGCGCTGTCCGCATGCCGGACATGTTGTTTTGATCTCTGATCGGCGCAGAAAATAGATCAGCAGCCCGATAAAGGGCGTGGTGAGAAAAACGATGATCGCCCACAGTACCGGGTCCTCGCCGCGCCGTTTGCAATCCTGACAGACCCATGCCGCAAAAAAGGCGGAGGTGGAAACTGCAAAAAGGGTAAAGCAAAGGAGCAGGGCGGGGAGCAGCATGGAAAGACCGCTGAAACCGTCGCTTCTCATATAATACAGGCCAAACCGTAAAAAAATCAACAGTACGATGGCTAAAATGCCAATGTAAAGCAAAAGATTGTTCTTCTTCGTAGTATTCATGCCAATACACCTCTTTTCTCAATGCGGATCGCCAGATCCTCTTTTATGTTCGTCCGTTTTACGCCCACCAGCGTGAGCAATATACCAGCCACTACAACATAGAAGCAGATACCTGTGGCAAAGCAGGACAGATAAATATTTTCGATCATGATCATTGCAAGAACAGCCAGCAAAGAAAAAGTGATCAGGTTCAGGACCATCGGCAGATACCACAGCGATAGTTTGTGCGTCGCGGGTTGTTTTCGCAGGGCGGCTTCCTGCTGATACAGCGCCGCTTTGAGTTTATTGTTCAGTTCCGGAGCCGGGACGTCTGTCATGTTCATGGAATCCCGGATCAGGTCTTCTAGCTGCATTTGTTCTGGTTGTATTTGTTCTGGTTGCATTTGTTCTATTTTGATTTTATTGATTTTTTCGATTATTTCGAAATTTTCGATGTTTGAGTGATCATCTCTCATAACCAGCATCCTCCAATCTTTTTTTGATCAAATTTCTTCCCTTGAACAATCGGCTTTTCACCGTGCCGGGCGGTTTTTTTATAATGGCGGCGATCTGTTCTACGGGACAGTCGGAAAGGTAAAATAATATCAGCGGTACTTGAAATTTTTCCGGGAGTGTTTGAATGATCTGGCGCACTTTCGAGATCAATTCTCTTTGAAGATAATCCTCCTCGATGCTTTCCTCAGAATGCAGTACCGTCTCCGCGCCGTCGTCGAGATTGCTACAGGGAGCGATCGTGTTCCGGCGAGCCTGTTTTCTCCGGTCGCTTTTCCACAGATTATGTGCCAAAGAGAAGAACAATGCCCTGGGGTTGCGCTCCCAGTCAAGTGTCCATTCCGTTTCCAGCGCTTTCAGGAAAGTTTGCTGATAGAGATCCTCGGCATCTGCATTGTCCGCACAGAGCTTCAGGCAAAACCGATAAATATCCGTACCGAAATCATCAATGCATTTTTCTACCTCACTTGCGTTCACTGTCTCACCTCCTTTGCCTGTTCACCCAAACTCCCGTGTGTCCGCAGCAGCGGGTGCGTTCACTCATTTTATCTTTCGTCTGCCGCGGCGTCGGACATGAAGATCAACATGGTGAAATTACTTGTTTCACCTCATATTCGCCATGACTTTCTTTGCGGTTCATTTTTTTATATAATTGAGTAGTGCTCCATCCAGAAATTAGAGTTGTGGACTGCATGGATCGTTCCAGTGCCAGAGCGTGTTTGAAAAATCATTCCCGCCATCTATATAACGACGCCATAGCGTCGTATTCACCACTTTGCGTGATATTTGCACCGCATTCAGTCGACGTAAGGCATTGCCCTTTATGCCTTTGCCCGCTACGCCTCCTTCATTTGGCACATCATCTGTAAGATGATTTAATCTCCCACAAACTGTGACGTACATCTGACAAAAAGCATTTTTCAAACACGCTCTAGAGGAACAAGCATCTCCATGACTCGCCGTGCGCCGCTTTGCGGCTTATTTTCTCTGCACGGGGCTGCGCAAACGAGCAGGGAAGACGTTCCCTGCTCGCCGCGCCGTCACCTGTCAGCTTTTGCTGACATTTTTCCTTTGGGTGCCCGTGTGCATAAAAATACCGGGAGCGAGCATGTGATACGCTCGCTCCCGGTAATGACGGATCCGGAAATCGAAGAAGATTTTCGTCAGATGTAGGATTTCTGAGGATTATCAGGTTTCAAGAGTGTACAATATAACCAGTACTCCAGCTTTCATGGTCTTTTTCATATTATCCCGAAACCACCCGACAGCGTTTTTTATAACACGCGATGCCATATCTGTAAATGGTTTTCATTCCATCGTCAAGCAGCGCCTCCTCATAATTTCTGTCATAAATCTGCCCTAATGCCTCTTTGCAGGCAATGTCAAACGCTGCATGCCCGGCATATTTCAGTTCGATGACAATGCCGATATCCCTGTCTTCGACTTCCACACTGATGTCGCTGTAACCGTCGCCGGACTCGGCATTAGATCTGACTTTCCAGCCGTCCATATTTCCGAATAAACCAAGCAGGACGCCATGATAAAAATTTTCCTTCATTTCCTTTTTTACACCAGTGTCACGAATGCTGATGGTCTTGCGCAGATAGGAAGTAAACTCTTTTTCGATTGCAGCTGCATCATTTTCCTCAAATGCCCTGCGGAAGTTATCCAATTTCTGCGTATCTTTTCGTGCCTCATCCTTAAACCATTTCCGTATCTGCTGGACGTAGATCCAATGGATTTCCCTGTTTGGAATGACAAGCGCCGATATCCCTTCCTCATCTTCCCCGTCCTGTGTCAGGTATCCCGTCGTAAAAAGCAGACTCCAAAGATTGTCAATGTCAGAATCCAGATCCCGGTATGTCAGCTCCTGATGTATCATTTTTTTGACATGGCTTCCATTGATCAAAAGCTCGATCTCATCCCTGGTAGCGGCATCTGCCCTGGATAAGAATTTCCTGATAATATCATTGCTGCTCGTGTTCACCCAGTAATTCTTTGGTTCGGTGGACGGATTCATTTTCAAGGCATGACAGTAGCTTACTACATCCCAGGGACAATAGATGTCAAGACTGTTAAAATGATAGCCGTCATACCATTCCCTGATGGCATCATATTTTTCCATAAGCCCGTAATATTCAAGCATCCGTCTGATCTCTGCATCCGTAAATCCAAAAAATTCATTATACTGAACATCCTTTATTGTGTATACACTAAAATTATTGAGTCCGGTGAAAATACTTTCCTTTGATATCCTCAGGCATCCTGTCAGCACCGCAAATTTCAGATTGTCGTTTGTCTTAAAGGCATTGCCAAACAAAGCCCTGATAAATTCCACCATTGAATCATAATATCCCGCCTGGTACGCCTTATCAAGCGGTACATCGTATTCATCAATCAGCATGACTGTACCATTCCCGTAATGCTTCTGGAGGAACTGCGACAGCATCAGCAGGCTGTCTTTCAGCAAATCGTCTGACATGATAAATGTGCCTGCTTTATCCGTGCTGATAAGTGCCTCATACTGGCGGCGTTCTATATCATCAATCTTATCACTTTCCAGCAGGAACCGGAACCGCATCGCCTCTTTCCCTATAATTCTCCGGAGCATTACCTTTGCCTCTTCAAAGTTTTCTCCTGTTGCCCCCTTTAACGTAATTGAAATCACAGGATATTTCCCCATATACGCTTCACACAGTTCTTTTTCTCCTGAAATCTCGAGCCCGTCAAAAATCGTGCCGTTGTTAAACGGCATGACGTCACTGCCCACATCAAAAAAATATTTTAGCATACTCATGTTCAGGGTTTTTCCAAACCGCCTCGGACGCGTAAACAAGCTCACTTTTGCCGGATTATCCAGCAGTGTTTTGATCAGTCCGGTCTTATCGACATAATAGAATCCCCCTGTACGCATTTCCATAAAATTCTCAATCCCCATGGGAAGCTTTGCCTGCATTGTCATAACACGTCCTTTCCGGTAAAAAATATCTGTTCAATGTGATCATTCAGTCAAATACCTTCTGTGCGAAATTGTAGAATCCCAGATACCAGATGCGGAAATCGTGTCCGCCGCTGAGCTCCTGCCACATATAATTTTCGCCGTCCTTAAATCGCACGCTCAACTGTGGGAGCTCTTTTGCCGCGGTGGAAGCGCTCTGATAGGCAATGGAATCGTTGGTTCCGCATATGTTGTAAAAATACAGGATCTCCTCGTCAGGAAACTGCGTATCGATCGCCTTGACAATTTCTTCCCCTTTGTAGGAGGTAGGCGCTGCGGAAAACGCCCCGAAATAGCTTATGATATCCAGACATTCGCACATGCCTATATTGATGGTCTGCATACCGCCCATAGACAAACCAGCCATAGCCCGGTGCTCCCTGTCTGTTTTCATATCATAATCATTTTCGCCGGATTGCCCATAGGTCGCATAGTGGCTCTCGATATGAGGGATCAGGTCGTTTCTCAGCTCTTTCCCGAACTCATAAAATGAATTGTAATCAGAACTTCTATTTGCAAAATCCGCACCGGAGCGCCCGTTGGGAGTCACCACGATAAACGGTTCGATGTCCTCGTTGTAGATAAGGTTGTCCATGATGATCTTTACCCTGGAGGTGTCGCCGGTCATGCCCCACTCATTCTCATCGCCGCCGATTCCGTGCATCAGATAGAGGACATTGTACTTTTTCTGTTCGTCATAACCATATGGGAGGTAAACATTTGCGTATTTTTCTATCTCAGCGCCGTCTCCGAAGTAGTCATATGTCGTATAAGAGATTGTTTCAATGGTCCCGCATTCTGAAAATCTCCGGGTGATATACTTTGTCGGGATCAGATCGCTGATCTGTGCGGTGGGTTCCTTTTCACCCGGTTCCGCATTCTGAGAATCGTCAGTTTCTAAATCTACCGATGCCGTCTCCTGTCTCACTGCCTCTGCAATCATATCGTTTTGTGTCTCCTGCATACTTTCACGCTCCTTTTCTTCACTTTCAGGGGTTTCTGTGGATTCCAATATAGTTTCACTGCCGGACACAGTGTCCGCCGCAGGCTCCGATGCTGTCTGACAGCCCGTGAACGTCACCATAAGCGCGGCAGTCAGTATGCAGCATTTCGCAAATCCTTTTCTGTGCATAGTATCGCACCTCCATACCATTTTTCAAACACGCGAGTGTGTCATCCGGTGAGCAATCGGACTCGTGGATTACTCGCAAATCTCTCTGAATTATATCATTTATTGGGCGTTCCGTCCATACAGAAATCAGGACTGTGAGCGGCTTAATACGGTTTACGCGCGCACTAAAATGCCCCAGACTTGGTTTTTATTGGCGTATATTTCGTACACCTGTTGCATTTTGAGTACAAATTTGTTTGCCTGTAACGGTTCAGCCCTCAGCTTTCTGTTACAGGCATCAAGCTATGCAAAAACCGCTTCGCGGTTGGCTTCATGTATCTAGATCGCTATGCTTTCTCACGGACTTTGCAGCGTAGTGCGAAGTCCTGGGCTGAACAGTTCCTTAGACTTTTTTAGTTCTCTAAAAACACTTGACACTGAAATCTTACTGATGTAATATTTAGGGGCAGGCAATTATATTACTATAAAAGTCCTAAAAATATATCAAGAATATTGATACAATGTGTTGCCCATAGGACTTTTATTTATGGTGGAGCCGGATATATGGGCATGGGAGTTTAGAAAAAAGCAAACGGAGATCATACAGATATGAAGTTATCAGAAAAATACGTTGGAAACAAAAAGAGGTGCAGGCGATTTTGTTTCCTATATCATATATTGGTTTGTGCGTTTATTCTGGCAGGCTGTTCAAATGATCGTGGTGCAGAAGAAATAAAAACACCGGAAATCGTGGTATACACAGAAGGATCTGCAGAGAGCATGGAGATAGATACAGCCGTCGGACCAGAGTCAGAATCAGAGATGGAACTGGCATCGGAATCGGAACCAGAACTGGAGACTGTTGAGGCAGACTGGTCAGCATATTTCAACGGATTGAACGGAACCGCCGTCCTGTATGATGCATCTGCCAGGCGGTATACGCTCTATGATCATGACCTAGCATTGACCAGAAGATCCCCCTGCTCCACATTTAAGATCATTTCTTCCCTGATCGCCCTGGAAAACGGTATCCTTGTACCGGAAGATTCCACCCGCACATGGAGCGGCGAGGTATTTTGGAATGAAGACTGGAACAAAGATATTGATTTCAGCGAAGCTTTTCGAACTTCCTGTGTCTGGTATTACAGGCAGGTGGCAGATGACATTGGAAAAGATCTGATGCAGGCAAACCTGGATCATCTCCGGTATGGCAGCTGTGATATTTCTGACTGGGAGGGGCGGCTCAATACAAACAATCAGAATCGGGCGCTCACAGGTTTCTGGCTCGAATCCTCCTTGACGATCTCTCCGAAAGAACAGGTGGAAGTCATGGAACGCATCTTTGGTGAACATTCGAGTTATTCTGTCAGAACGCAAACGGAATTGAAACAGGTCATGCTGGTATCGGATCCGGAAGAGACAGGGATCGCCATATACGGGAAAACAGGGATGGGCAAAACGGACGGCATCGTTGTCGATGCGTGGTTTACAGGGTTTGCAGAAGGTCTGGAGGGAAATCTATATTTTTGTGTGTGGCTTGGCAGAACGGACGACAGGGATGTCTCCAGTTCACTGGCAAAGGAAATCGCAGTCCGGATCGTGTCGGATCACTATGAAAATTAAAGGCGTTTGTTTGTGCAAAAAAATTATTTTGCAAACAGGGAGCAGAGCAAAAACGGATAGGAACAGCACGCGAGCAGGGGAAATGCATTTCCCCTGCTCGACCTATTCCCTGATGCCGGCTTCTGCGAGCAGCTTTTTTAGTTTTGCGATCTCCGCAGCATTGTCAGCGAGCTTTGTGGCATTGTCAGCGAGCTTTGCGTCTTTGTCAGCAAGTTTGGCGGCATTGTCAGCAAGCTTTGCATCCTGCTCTGCCAGACGTATCTTAAATTCCACAATCTCAGGCGCCAGCAGTTCCTTCAATTCCTCACACATTTGATCACCCTCCTGTATCATTCTTTTAAATAATTCTACATTTGCCTCCGATGCCACATTGACAACAGAATCCGCATTTCTTCTGTCCTCTTCGCTGCCAAGTTCTGCACAGTTGTCGAGAAGCTCTCGTGCGTCATCCCTGCTCAGCGTCCGTGTCAGGGACGTGATCCACACGTGGGATTCCCTGACGAGTTCCTTCGTCACAAGAACCTGCATCGGGAAGATCATGCCGTCGATGCGGTAGATCCCCGCTTTCTTCCTGGTCACGGAGTACT
>CAJUQU010000037.1 GCA_910588595.1 uncultured Lachnospiraceae bacterium
GCGCCGGGCACCCGTCAGCGAACCGATTTATCGGTTTGATGACATTCTTCCTCTGTGTGCACGTGTGCATAAAAATAGAGCCTCCGGATCCCCAGAAGCCCTAAAATACTTTTTATGATATTGTATGGTTTACGATCATTTTTCACGGAAAGTCGCGCAGAGTGTCTCCCCGCTCGTTCCCGCATGATTTCCTTTGATGTCGACATGTTCCGCACTGCAGCGGTAATCCGTATTGTACACACACTTCACTGCCTCACAGTCGATGCTGATATGCTGGCTCGGATGCGACACGGCACTCGTAAAGCTGTCACCGCTCCTCTTGTGAAAACTTTCACAACAGGTATCTTCACAGTCGCAGGAATGCTTTCCGCCCACCATGATATCGCCCTTGCAGCAGCAGTGGTCTTTGTTGTAGGTACAATTGCATACTCCACAGGTTAATTCAGACATACTTCGTTACCTCCTAATACTATCACATATATTCACAGCAGTAAGAAACTGTCACAAAATGATCTACACTCCTGGTGGCAGTTCCTGATGAGTTTCTGTAAATGAACTCATACTTAGTATGTCTGACATCAGCCTGCGTTATTCTCTTTTTACAGTAAACACAGATTTTATTTGCCCAGCTGCACATGCCGCCAAGCCATTTATGCGGCTGTGCGCATCAATTATTTGCCTCTGTCGGAAGTTCCTCACGGATCGTCTTGTTCCGGATCTCTTCTGTGATGTCCGCTATAAAGCTTTCCAGTGCTTTTGCTCCTTCATCACCCGCAAAACGGCTTCTGACGGACACCGTGCGGTCTGCCTCCTCCTGCTGTCCTACCACGAGCATATACGGAAGTTTATCCAGCCTTGCCTCGCGGATCTTAAAACCGATCTTCTCCGAACGGCTGTCGACCGTGGCGTCGATCCCGGCTTTTTTCAGCTCCCTGCACACACTCTGTGCATAATCCTCATATTTGTCGGAGATCGGAAGCACACGCACCTGCTCCGCACAGAGCCATGTCGGGAACTTTCCGGCATATTTTTCGATCAGCCATGCAAGCGTGCGCTCATAGCAGCCCATGGAAGTCCTGTGAATGATATAAGGACGCACTTTGTCGCCATTCTGGTCGATATAGTACATGTCAAACTGCTCCGCGAGCAGCGCATCCCACTGGATGGTGATCATTGTGTCTTCCTTGCCGTAGACGTTTCTGGCATTGATATCCACCTTGGGACCGTAGAATGCCGCCTCCCCGACATCCTCCACGAACGGGATCCCCAGCTCTGTCAGAATATCCCTGATATGCTGTTCTGTCTCATTCCATACTTCCGGCTCTCCGATGTATTTCTCTTTATTTTCAGGATTCCACTTTGACAGATGGTAGGTCACATCCCCGTTTACCCCAAGCGTCTCAAGACAGTACTTGGCAAGTGCAAGACAGCCCTTGAACTCCTCCACCATCTGGTCGGGTCTGACGATCAGATGCCCCTCCGAGATCGTAAACTGACGCACTCTGGTCAGTCCGTGCATCTCGCCGGAATCCTCGTTCCTAAAGAGCGTGGACGTCTCGCTGTATCTGCATGGCAGGTCGCGGTAGGATTTCTGTGAATTCTTGTACACATAGTACTGGAACGGACAGGTCATCGGGCGCAGCGCATACACTTCCTTGTCCTTCTCCTCATCACCGAACACGAACATACCTTCCTTGTAGTGATCCCAGTGCCCGGAAATCCTGTAGAGATCAGACTTTGCCATCAGGGGCGTTCTTGTGCGCATATATCCCCACTCATTGTCCTCGAGGTCCTCGATCCATCTCTGAAGCTTCATGATCATCTTCGTTCCCTTCGGTGTGAACAGCGGAAGTCCCTGTCCGATCACGTCGACCGTCGTGAACAGATCCATCTCACGCCCCAGCTTGTTGTGATCGCGGCGCTTTGCGTCCTCCATGCGCTCTAAATGCTCCGCAAGCTCCTCCTTTTTGTTGTAGGCTGTCCCGTAGATACGCTGCAGACGAGCCTTGTTGGAATCGCCTCTCCAGTACGCCATGGAGGAGGAAGTCAGCTTAAATGCCTTGACACCCTTGGTGCTCATCAGGTGCGGGCCTGCACACAGATCCACAAAACCGCCCTGGTCATAGAAGCTGATCTCGGCGTCCTCCGGCAGATCCTGTATCAATTCCACCTTAAACGGCTCATCTTTTTCCTCCATATATTTGATCGCCTCTGCCCGCGGGAGCGTGAAACGAGTGATCTCATGCCCCTCTTTGATGATCTTTTTCATCTCTGCCTCGATCTTGTCGAGATCCTCCCTCGAAAATGGATCCGCATCAAAATCATAGTAAAAACCATCGTCGATCGCCGGTCCGATCGTCACTTTTGCGTCCGGGAACAAGCGCTTCACCGCCTCCGCAAGCACATGCGACGCCGTGTGCCTGATGACATGCAGGGCTTTGGGATCCGTCGCCGTGATGATGTTGAGCTCGCAATCCTCCTCGACCACAGTTCTCAAATCTGCCATCTCCCCGTTGATCTCCCCTGCGCACGCCACGCGCGCGAGTCCCTCGCTGATATCCTTTGCGATATCGATGATCGATCTCGCCTCACTGTACTCTTTCACAGAGCCGTCTTTTAATGTTATCTTCATTGTCCTGTCTCCTTTTTACTTGTCCTGTTATTTCTATGCAAATGCATTGCCTATATATTGCACATTCATTACCTATACATTTGCTATGCCTTTGTAGTACCGCTATTGTGTGCGCCCATCATCACGCCTTCGGCTTTGTTGCCGCAGCCGTTGCTAGAACCGATCGTATTGTTTGCAAGCACCGCTATTTTGCCGTTTTTCATCGGTGACAGCAGAAATCCGATCAGGATCCCCACCACGAAACACAATGCCGGCAGCAGATACGCTGCATACTTTGTCTTAACCTCTTCCACTTTGATCTCTTCCATAATGAATACTCCTTTAATTATTATTTTGCGAACTCAACAGTTTCCTCTTCCCTTTTTCCTACTCGCGCCGGGCACCCGTCAGCGAACCGATTTATCGGTTTGATGACATTCTTCCTCTGTGTGCACGTGTGCATAAAAAATCCCACACACTACATTCCTGTAATGCATGGGACGTGTCAACGCGGTTCCACCCTGCTTGCCTGCACAAAAGCCAAAAAGCCAGTACAGACCGCTCATTGATTATAACGGTATCACCGGACCGGATCAGGGCCACTCCGAGGTAGTCTTCAGATATCTCCTGTAAAAGCGCTTTCAGCACAGACGGCGCTTCTCTCTGATACATTGCAATATCCTACTCGTCTCATCAACGTGTTGATTCATTCACTTATTAAATATATTATCCCCTAATCCGCAGATTGTAAAGAGTAAATTTCTAAAATTTTATTTATTTTTTCCGCAGCACTTCTTATATTTCTTGCCGCTTCCGCACGGACAGGGATCGTTCGGGTAAATCTTGGTCTCCTTGACGATCGTTGTCGAGGACTTTTGCTCTTTGTACAGCTCCTTGCGTTTTTCCTCATCAAATATCGCATGCCACTCCTCGAGATTATACAGCCAGTCAGCTTCAGCCGCCACCATATTTTTGTAGAGCAGCTCCTTGTCAAATCCAAGGCTTACCTCGGTATTCTCGTCCATCTCCTCGATCGGATTCGCTGTCTTCAAGCTTTCATTGATGCCATCGAGAAATCCAGTCATCGTCATGATATCCACACCGTACTTCTCCGCAAGTTCTTTGACTGTCCCCCTTACTTCCACATCAGGATCTGTCAAAAGCTGCTGATAGATCTCTTTCTCCTTCTGAAAATAATCGATCCAGAGCTTCTGCAGTGTGTTCTTATCGGTCTGCTCGTTGTAGGCAATCCCTCTCCACTGGTCTAATAATGTCTTTTCGTCTGCCATGATCGTCAACATCCTTTCGTCTTTATCACATATTTTTTATCACATATCTCTCACTGCCATGAAATATGCAGCGGTATGGCTCTCGAAATAAATACTGTCCATATCTTTGCGGACAGTAACAGTATATACTAAACTTCACGGAAAGTCAAAGGGATTATCACTTGCTTTTTCAGATATTTGCAGGTATAATCACCTTATGCATCGACCACCCTGCAAATTTTTTAAAGGTACGGTATCTGACTATGAAGAAAAATATAAGGCAGCTCATCGCCATCATCGCGCTGGCTGCGATCGTCGTTTTGATCTCTGCATTTGCGGTGTCTGCATTCACGGCTGCCCCAGGGGAGTCCGGAAACCGCTTTATCGCACTTTTATCCTGCATTGTTGCGATTCCTATTCTGACGTGGCTTTTGTTGTTTTGCATCGGTCGTCTGCAGCACACCCATACTATTGCCGAACTTTTCCCCGAGCCTGAGCATAGAGATGAAAACGAGAAAAGTCATAAAGCAGCCGAACATTACTGACAAGCAAAATTTTATTGACTTTTGCCACTTGACGTGCTATAATAAGCACTGCTAAAAATATCACACAGACAGTTCGAAACCATCCTGTCTATAAACAAAACTATGGATTTACAATCAAGCAGACAGCTAACGGATCTGCGTATTTATTGTGAAATTCGGAGCTTTGTGCTCCTTTTGTTTTGATGGGAATTTGTTTGCAGACAAGTTCTTTTTTATTGCCTGCACCAACCCCAGTCACCTGTCCCGCCGGCGTCTGCGCGCTGCACAGCTGCGGAACTATGATACCATGATCGGCGAAGTGCAAACATTGGTTCTGTATACAAAAGATGCCCTGACGGTCAAGAAAGGATTTGTAATCTATGGAAAATGATTCACTGACCAGATACGCCGAGATCACCGAAAAGAACAGGCGCGAGATCGTGCTGCTGCGCGGCTCGGGCTGCAAGTGGCGCCGCTGTACTTTCTGTGACTATCACCTTGATTTCAGTTTGGACGAAGACAGCAATTTTGCGCTGAACCAGGAAGTCCTGGGACATGTCACCGGAAAATACGGAAGGCTCGAGGTCATCAATTCTGGAAGCTTTACGGATCTGGATGACAGGACACAAAGACGGATCCTCGACATCTGCATTGAGAAAAAAATCACGGAAATCCATTTTGAGTGCCACTGGATGCACAGGGACGCGGTTCCTGCGCTCCGAAGGACCTTCGAGGCGCACGGAATACAGGTAAAGCTCAAGATCGGTGTCGAGACATTTGACGCCCGATACCGCGAGCAGGTACTTCACAAGGGGATCGACGAGACGTCCCCTTCGAGGATCGCCGCCGATTTCGATGAAGTCTGTCTGCTTTTTGGACTGGAGGGTCAGACCGAAACGTCGATGCGGTATGATATCGAGACTGGTCTGGCAAACTTCGAGCGCGTCTGCATCAACATCATGGTCGAGAACACCACCAGGGTAAAGCCCAGCCCGTCCGTCATAGACACTTTTATGAGAGAACTTTATCCTGTCTACAAAGATAACGTACATGTGGACATTCTGCTCAACAATACGGATTTTGGTGTTGGGTGAAAATTTTTTTGATATTTGGAGGTATAAAACATGAACAACGAACTTCTATTGATCCTCAGTCTGGTACTGATCTACACCTGTGTCGTCCTTTTTTACCGCTTTCTGGGCAGATCCGGTCTGTACTGCTGGACGGTGCTCGCGACGATCGCAGCGAACATCGAGGTCCTGATCGTCGTGGATGCCTTTGGCATGGAGCAGACGCTTGGCAACATTTTGTTTGCGTCAACCTTTCTGGTGACGGATATCCTGAGCGAGACCGAGGGAAAACGCGCCGCAAACAAGGCAGTCCTGATCGGAATCCTCACTTCCGGCATATTTATCCTGATCTCTCAGTCCTGGCTGCTCTACACGCCAAACGCCAGCGACTGGGCTTCGCCTGCGATCGCGTCCGTCTTTTCCAACACGCCGCGGCTGATGCTCAGCAGCATTGTCGTCTATGCCATCGTGCAGGCGTTCGACGTCTTTGCATACCACGCAATCTGGGCGCACACGACAAAACGGTGCAGTGATTCCAAAAGATTTCTGTGGCTCAGAAACAATGGCTCCACGCTCGTCTCACAGTTTTTCAATACACTGCTGTACACCTTTGCGGCATTCTGGGGCGTCTACGAATTCAAGACTTTGATGAACATCGTGCTTTCCAGCTACGTGATCTTCATTTTCACCAGTCTTCTGGACACCCCTGCAGTCTACATAGCAAGAAAGCTGTCTCGTGACAGCATTTCCTGACACAGTTGTCGCAGAAGCTGTCTCATGACAGCATTCCCTAACCCAGTTATCGCAGCGGATACGCTTGGCAAAATGCCTCGTCTCAGTCCGCTGCGACTACACTTTCTGACGATCGCTATCATAATCAAACCTCAAAGAAATCCCGCGCGCGATCTGTAACAGTTATTTTTCTACAGTTTCTTAGAGAAATACAGCACCAGGTCGTCGTCATTGCAGCAATCCTCGTACGGTCCGCAAACCGCGTCGCGATACCAGACACCCGTGCCATCAGGAATATAGCCGCGCTTTACATACATTCTCTGGGCACTGCCATATCCGGAATGAAGCCCCACAGCGAGACAGACCGTGTCCGAGTACGCTGATGCGATCTGCTCTGCCACGTCCATCAGTTTGCTGCCGATCCCCCTTCTTTGGTATTTCTCCAGCACACCGAAATCAACGATCTCAGGATATCCCTTACCCGCAAATGCGCCCTGCTTAGGATCAGTATAAACATTGATATATCCGGCAACGTTGCCCTGGTATTCCGCTACCAGCGAGACCGCCTTTCTCTCGGACTGATCCCGAAGCCTCATTTCGTACTTTTCCACACTGGCATGCCAGCCCTGCACGATCTCCTCGTCGGTGATCACCTGCGCGTCAATATCTGCTGCCTTTCCTGGCGTACGTTTATCTCCTTTTTCTTGCCCTCTCCATTTTGCGCGTCAATATCCGCTGCCTTTCCCTGGCGTACGCCTCCTCCTTCTGCAGGCTCAGATAAGTCTTCCAGCGCCTCTCGTCGAGTGTTTGGTCCGCCAGTGCCCTCTTGACAGCACAGCCTGGCTCTGTCTGGTGTCTGCAGTCGGAAAACCTGCACTGGAGCACAAGCTCCTCAATATCTTCAAACGTGCGTTCTGCGCCTTCCGCGCCCTCTCCCATGATCAGCTTTCGCATCCCCGGCGTGTCAATGATCCTGCCACCGCCTTTTATGACACACCTGTCAGGAAGGAGGATCTGTTCCGGAATACAAAACATCTGCTTATAGGTCGTCGTGTGACGCCCCTGCGCATCCGACTCCCTGATACCGGCTGTCTGCATCTGCTCTGCCCCCATCACGACATTCACAAAAGAGGACTTTCCGACTCCCGAGGAGCCGAGGAGCACGATCGTATGCCCTTCTGTGAAGTACTTCTCCAGCTGCCAAAATCCCTCTCCCGTGTAAGAACTCACACAGTACACATCGACACCTGGCGCCAGCGCACTCACCTGCGCAAGTATCTGTCCGCGGTCCTCCATCAGATCCGACTTTGTCAACAGTATGACAGGTGTCCCTCCGCTCTGCCACGCGACTGTCAGATACCGCTCCAGCTTTGACGGGTGAAAATCTTTATTCAGTGACATTGTGATGAACACATAGTCAAAATTAGCTGCCATCGCCTGATCTGGCAGTCCCTGCGTCGCGTTCAGGCGCATAAATACCGACCTCCGCTCCATAACCTTGAGGATCGTGCTGTCGCCGTCCGCGTTCTGCAGCACTTCCACCCTGTCTCCGACAGTGGGAAACATCGCGATCTCCTCGCTGTTGTAGAACGCTGCCGTTTTCAGTCTTCCATATGTGATTTCCGAACCAATGCTCAATTCATAACGGTCCCTGTGAACCGCCGTGACGATCGCTGTATTTTTCATTTCGCTCATTTCTTCTTTTCCTCTTTCTCATACAATCTTTGTTGTTCCATGTGACTTCTCTGCTCATATCATTTTTTAATCCAATTCTTCTGCTCTGTACCATAAACATCTCTCCTTTCACAATCTGCGCCGTCAGCCTCTGCTGACATGCCTCCTCTGGGTGCCCGTGTGATTTCGAATAGGAGAACGACCTTCTCCACTACTCGCTGCGCCGGGCACCCGTCAGCGAACCGATTTATCGGTTTGATGACATGCTTCCTCTGGGTGCCCGTGTGCATAAAAAAATCCCAAAGACACCATTCTATGCCTTTAGGATCCCTAAACTTTCTATATGCATAAAATCGCGGCATCAAACGATACCGCGACAAACACACCTTTTTTATCTGCTGCTTTTCGAGGTAATCGTACGCTTTATGAAATTATCTTCAATAACATTATTTCTGCTCATCATCATCGACTACCTCCGTTTCTTTATAATAGAATAATAATAGACTCTCGAAGTCTCTCTCTCAACCGCAATCGCAGGTACAGAAAATATTCGAAAGGCTATTCTAAATTTCATTTTTATAATAACAGGTTATGATACCCGTGTCAACAGGCAAAAATTATGTTCTCACAGTAAAGCATGATTTAATAGCTATGCAGTAGAGATAAGATCTGCTTTATTGTATTTAATAACTGACAATCTCCGCACAAACGTGTACAATGATTTCTATAACTTTTTAAAAGGAAATCATGATTATGACAGAAATGGGACATACACTGATCAGATGTATGCAGGAGATTCCAGATCCGCCCCCCATACAACCAAAGACACCAGTGAACACAGCAGAAAATGTAAATGTCCTGCGGCACATAGGCACAAAGCTGCTGAGGCAGAAAAAGCTGCCGTCTGGGAATAGGCAAGCAAAAGGGAAAATTTACATTGTAACAAATCAGACTTAACCAAAGAAAATACAGCAATACATTTTTGATAGAAGGGTGAGGTACACTAAATATGACGATGATAGTTTTGGTGATTTTGATGATATGTATTGAACTTTTTTTGTTGCATGTCATTATGAAATCTCCATTTTCATATCCATATTTTATCCATAGATTTGATGTTTCTGGAAGGCGTAGTCCACATATTGAAGACTTTGTGGATACGTTTTTGATTTCTGGCGGATTTACCAAAACTACTCCGGCATATGTCGATATTGTCCCAGATTGAGGCTGTCAAACGCATCCATTCCGGCTTCGCACCGGACACCAAGTTCCTTCAGCAGTCTGTTTATGGTTCCTTCACCACTGCATGGTTCAATAGAAATCTTCCCATTTTCAAAAAAAACACCTGCCTGTGTTCCCATACCGCCGCTATAATCTGTTTCACAGTACACAAGCTTCGTGTGGAGCGAATACTGCCGCAGGAATTGCTCAATCGCCACAGTAAAATAATCCAGCCCGAGATCCCTCTCCTCATCAAGGACATCAAAAAACGCTGTAATGTCATCAAAAAGTGAACTTGTCAAAAACACCATTCCATATCCCTGAGGCAATGCAATCTCCCGTGCAGAATTCCAATTGTCAGTCAAAGTCCGAATCGACTCATGCGTTCCTATAACAACCTGTATGCAATGCCCCATTATCACGCCTCTCTATCTGCTGCCCGCCTGTTTTTCACATAAAATACCACGCCCGCCGCGTCCGCGAGAAACCAGCCGATCGGCACGGACATCCAGATGCCTGTCACGCCGATCCCCTCGACAGCGGACAATGTATATGCCAGCAGCACGCGCATTCCGAGCGATACCACCGTGAGGACCACCGAGACGCCGGGCTTGTTGACTGCGCGGAAATACCCGTAAAACAAGAACAACAGCCCGATACCAAAATAGAACGATGCCTCTATGCGCAGATATCCGACACCCACCACAACCGCCTCCGCGCTGCTCTCATCGAGAAAAAGCGACATGAGCGGTCTGGCGAACCCGACCACCAGGACCGAGATCACGAAACAAAATACAAACGCGCCAAGCACCGCATCCCGCATTCCCCTGCGGATCCTGTCGCGCTTTCCCGCACCGTAGTTCTGCGCCACATACGTCGAGAACGCGTTGCCAAAATCCTGCACCGGCGAGTAGGCAAACGAGTCGATCTTGACTGCCGCCGCAAAAGCCGCCATCACCACGAAACCAAAGCTGTTGACAAGCCCCTGCACCATCAGGATCCCGAAATTCATGACCGACTGCTGCAGACAGGTCAGCGACGACAGGCCGAGCAGTTCTTTTAAAATATCCTGATTCCAATGCCTGTTCTCCTTTTTGATATGTACCTCGGGATATTTTTTCAAGCAATAGATCAGAATACCGACGCCGGCGACATACTGTGAGATCACCGTCGCTGCCGCCGCGCCGCCGACTCCCCACATCAGCACACGGATAAAAAAAAGATCCAAAAAGATATTCAGCACTGCGGAGACGCCAAGAAAACAGAGCGGGATCAGCGAATTGCCGAGTGCACGCATGAAATTAGCCACAAAATTGTACAAAAACGTCGCCGCGATCCCCGCAAATATCCACATCAGATACTCCCTCATGAACGGCACAACCTCATCCGGCACGCGCAGAAAAGCAAGGATCCCGTAGATCCCCACATAGACCAGAATATTCAGGGTGACAGTGACCGCCCCGATCATCAGAAACGCCATGTAGATCCCCTTCTCCAGCCTGTCATAGTCACGCCTGCCAAACTGCATGGAAAAAAAGGCGCTGCTGCCCATGCAGAGCCCTAATATGATCGAGGTCACAAAGACCATCAGTGTGTAGGAAGAGCCCACTGCCGCCAGCGCGTCTTTGCCGAGAAAACGCCCGACGATCAGCGTGTCCACCACATTGTAAAGCTGCTGCAGCACATTGCCCATCATGATCGGAAAGGCAAACTTTAGCAGCTTTGTCATGATATTTCCTTGGGTTAAATCGTAGTTCATAACTCTTCTATCCTCATTTTTATCTTCGTGTCAAATGCTCTTGCCGACTCCACAGGACGCCGGGTGCGGACATCGCTCTCCTGTCACCCGCTGTCCGCAAACTGCCTCTTGGATGGCGCGCTCTCTTATTGTTGTGCTCCGCTTTGCTTGATGGTCCCATGATCCGTCACCCTGACACGCACATCCGGCATTGTCGAGGTGTCGGCGGAGACGATGAGCTCGCCGCTGTACATCGCGCTCACCAGCGCGCGGTAGTCATCCTCCGTGAACGCGTCACACCACTGTGTACTCCGGATCGGCAGCTGGACATAGTTCTCCTCCGGGTTCTCCGACACGATCCCCAGGTTTTCAATCTTTCCCGCGTAATCGCTCCAGTTTCCGTCCCTGATGCCTGTGAGCACGTCAGCAATCGTCTGGGTGAGTCCTTTCATCGCGGATGTGACTGTCAGCCCCTGCCCGTATTTCCCGTCGATGACAGGCTGCTGGTCGGAGTCGACACCGATCACCTTTCCGCTGTGCCTTGCCGCCGCTTCCGCCACTGATGTGTAGATCTCTCCACCGCACGCAAAGACGATCTCCACTCCCTTCTCGCCATACCATGTATCCATAACACCCGTAATCTCTTCATCGCCAAAAAACTGACCGCCGCACACATACTCCACCTCGATCTCATCCGAGATGCCAAGCTCTGCCGCTGCCGCATCGATCCCCTGCACATAGCCGTAGCCGTATCGATGGATCGCCGGAGAGGACACGCCCCCGAGAAATCCAAGATGCCTGTAGCCGGATTTCACCGCCGCATACCCTGCCATGTAACCCGGCAGCTCCTCCTGGTATGTGCAGCAGTATACATTCTCCTCCCGATAATAATCCGTCACATTGTAATCCGCAGCATTTCCTGAATAATCTTCCCCGACGCCCTTCTCACAGATCGCATCCGCGCCGACTGCAAGCGCCGCAAATTTCACGTCCGGAAACAGCTCCGGCTGCGAGACGATCGTTCCTGCGAACAGATATCCCGGCAGGATGACCACATTGGCACCTTCAGACACCGCCTTGTCCACGCTCGCGTTCCTCGCCTCATCGGAATCGCTGTCCGGCTTGTAATAGGTAAACGGCACATCGTTGATCTCCGACCAGTTCCTGCAGGCTTCGTACACTTCCTGATTAAAGCCCTGATCTGTGATATCGCCTGAGTCCGTGATCATCGCGATACGCATATCTATGCCTCCGGCACTTCCGTCCTCCTGCTTACTCAAGCCACACGCTGTCAACATCACCGCGACAACCGCCAGCACCAATGCCAATGCTCTTCTCTTCATAGATTTTGTCCTCCTGTTTGACGCTCAGACACCCTGACATGCATCACGCACGCACAAAAGCCAAAGGCAAACATAGTACACTGCCCTTGGCTTTTCATCTTATCTATTATTTTGCAGCCTTCAGTCTGCTCTTTCTGTAGATGACATCATCCCTTGCCGGTCCATTGCTCACGAGCGTGATCGGATAGCCGATCTGCTCCTCGATGAACTCGACATATCTGCGGCAGTTCTCGGGCAGCTCCTCGTAGTTTCTGATCCCCCGGATGTCCGTCTTCCAGCCGGGCAGCGTTGTAAAGACCGGCTTCGCCTTACCGAGCTTTGCCGTGACAGGAAACTGCGTCGTGACTTCCCCGTCGATCTCATATCCTGTGCACACCGGTATCTCGTCGAGATATCCGAGCACATCAAGCACCGTAAAACAGACATCTGTCGTTCCCTGCAGGCGGCAGCCATACTTGGACGCCACGCAGTCAAACCACCCCATACGTCTCGGGCGTCCTGTCGTAACACCGTACTCTCCGCCGTCTCCGCCGCGGCGTCTGAGTTCATCAGCCTCATCACCAAAGATCTCTGACACGAAAGCGCCCGCGCCAACCGACGACGAGTATGCCTTGCACACCGTGTAGATCTCCTTGATCTCGTAGGGCGGTATTCCTGCACCGATCGCGCCGTAAGCTGCGAGTGTCGACGAGGATGTCACCATCGGATAGATGCCGTGGTCAGGATCCTTCAGCGTGCCAAGCTGCCCCTCGAGGAGAACATTCTTGCCCGCTCTCAAAGCCTCGTCGAGATACGCCGAGACATCACACACGTACGGTCTGATCATATCCCTGTACTCACGCAGCGTGTCGAGAAGCTCTGCCGGAACGATCGCAGGCTTGTGGTACAGATGCTCGAGAATCACGTTTTTCTGCTCTGTAACCCGCTCGACCTTCTCTTTCAAGAGCTCCTCATCAAAGAGCTCGCTCACCTGGAAACCGATCTTTGCATACTTGTCAGAATAAAACGGTGCGATCCCCGATTTCGTGGAGCCAAATGATTTTCCTCCCAGCCGCTCTTCCTCGTACTGGTCAAACAGCACATGATAAGGCATCACGATCTGTGCCCTGTCCGATACCAGGATCTTAGGCATCGGCACGTTCCTGTCCGTGATCGACTTGATCTCATCCATCAGGATCGGGATGTTCAGCGCCACTCCGTTGCCGATAATGCTTGTTGTATGATTATAAAATACTCCTGAAGGCAGGGTGTGAAGTGCAAACTTGCCGTAATTATTTACGATCGTGTGTCCCGCATTTGCGCCTCCCTGAAAACGGATAACAATATCTGCCTCGCGCGCGAGCATATCGGTGATCTTACCTTTTCCCTCGTCGCCCCAATTAGCTCCTACTACTGCTTTTACCATTGACTTACCTCCAGTTCTGTTTACTTCACTGTACATTTACGAGATATCTGCGAGTGCGGACACAATGATCCACACCGCTATCTATCATACATCTTTTTGACTGATAAGTAAAGAATATTTATCCTAAACTTTATTATTAAACATTTATCTAAACATTTATCTCTGCCTTGATGCCAAGCTCGGACTGATTTGCCTCGAGCACCGGCTTCACCACACTGTTGAGGAAATTGTCGACCTGTATCGGCGATCTGCCCACATACCTGGACGGATCCATCGCCGCCTGGAGCTGCTCCAGCGTCAGGTTGAACTCCGGATCGGCTGCGATCAGTTCCAGAAGGTTGTTGTCCTTTCCCTCCTCCTTGACATTTTTCCCTGCCTCCATGGAGAGCGTCCGGATCTTCTCGTGGAGTTCCTGCCTGTTTCCGCCGTTCTTGACTGCATCCATCATGATATTCTCCGTCGCCATGAACGGGAGTTCTGCCATCAGATGCTTTGTGATCACCTTGTCGTAGACCACGAGCCCGTCGACCACATTGAGGCACAGATCGAGGATGCCATCAATTGCAAGAAATCCTTCAGGAATCGAGAGTCTCTTATTCGCTGAGTCGTCGAGTGTCCTCTCAAACCACTGTGTCGCGGACGTGATCGCAGGGTTCAGCGCATCGACCATCACATAGCGGGACAGCGATGCAATGCGCTCTGAGCGCATCGGGTTTCTCTTGTACGCCATCGCGGATGAGCCGATCTGATTTTTCTCAAAGGGCTCCTCCACCTCCTTCAAATGCTGCAGCAGTCTGATATCATTTGACATTTTGTGTGCACTTGCCGCGATCCCGGCAAGGATGTTCGCCACCCTGGTGTCCACCTTTCGGGAATACGTCTGTCCTGACACTGCATAGCACTCCTTGAACCCCATCTTCGCCGCGATCATCGGATCGATCCTATCGATCGTCTCCTGGTCGCCGTCAAACAGTTCCAAAAAGCTCGCCTGCGTGCCCGTCGTTCCCTTAGATCCCAGCAGTTTCAGGCTGCCCATCACATACTCCAGATCCTCCAGATCCATCAAAAACTCCTGCATCCAGAGTGTGGCGCGCTTGCCGACAGTCGTGGGCTGTGCCGGCTGGAAGTGCGTGAAGGCAAGCGTCGGCAGACTCTTGTACTTCCCCGCAAACGCTGCAAGCTCGTCGATCACGTTCACAAGCTTCCTGTGCACAAGCTTCAACGCCTCGCGCATCACGATAATGTCGGTGTTGTCCCCCACATAGCATGAGGTCGCACCCAGGTGAATGATCCCCGCCGCCTTCGGGCACTGCTGCCCGTAAGCGTACACATGGCTCATGACATCGTGGCGGACAAGCTTCTCGCGCTCCCTTGCCACCTCGTAGTTGATGTCCTCGGCGTGCGCTCTCAGCTCGTCGATCTGCTCCTGGGAGATGACCGGCTTTCCGTTCTCACTCAGTCCCAGCTCCATCTCTGTCTCCGCCAGGGCGATCCAGAGCCGTCTCCATGTGCGGAATTTCATATCCTGTGAAAAAATATACTGCATTTCCTTGCTGGCATACCGCTCAGAAAGGGGGCTTGTGTATCTGTCTGTACTCATATTCTTCTACTATTCTCCTTGTTTTCCAAACTCTTTTCCGGTGAGCAGCGCAAACGCTTCCTTGTATTTGTCCACGGTCTTTGCGACCACCTCATCCGGCAGCAGATCGTCATTGTCCGGGTTTGCCTTGAGCCAGTCGCGCACAAACTGCTTGTCAAAAGAGGGCTGTCCTTTGCCTGCCTCATACCCGTCAAGCGGCCAGAAACGCGAGCTGTCCGGTGTGAGCATCTCATCGCCGAGCACCACATTGCCATTCTCGTCAAGGCCGAACTCAAACTTGGTGTCCGCGATGATGATCCCCTTGCTCAGCGCGTACGCCGCACATTTGTTGTAGAGGGCGATCGTGGCATCCTTGATCTTTGCGGCATACTCCGCACCCTTTCCGGGGAACTTTGCCTCGAGCACCTCAATGCTGCGCTCAAAGGAGATGTTCTCGTCATGCAGACCGATCTCCGCCTTTGTGCTCGGTGTGTAGATGGGTTCAGGGAGCTTCTCCGACTCTCTTAATCCCTCCGGAAGCGCTATGCCGCACACCGTGCCGTTTTCTTTGTAGCTTGCCCAGCCGCTTCCTGTGATGTAGCCGCGCACGATGCACTCGATCGGGAGCATCTCGAGTTTGCGGCACATCATGCTGTTTCCGTCAAACCTTTCACTCTGGAAAAATTCGGGCATGTCCTTGACATCCACTGAGATCATATGGTTTGGCACGACATCCTTTGTGAAATCAAACCAGAATTTTGACATCTGTGTAAGTATCGCGCCCTTTTTCGTGATCTGGTTCTTCAAAATCACATCAAAAGCGGAGATCCTGTCCGTCGCCACGATGATCAGGCTGTCTCCGTTGTCGTAAACCTCTCGTACCTTACCTTCTTTAATTGGTGTAAATTCCTGCATTTTTCTTCCTCCTCGTTTATATGAATATCATTTTATACCGCCTTATGCAAGCGCTTTCTCATAGTCGGACACCAGATCAAGTATCTTCTCCGCATACTCCGGATACTTCGCAACGATGTCTTTCACCTCGTCCTGTGCCTCCTGTGCCGCCTTGGCATTGTATTCCATCTGCTTTCTAAGCTTTTGGCGCCTGATGATGAGCCCGTGTCTGATCTCCACCATCTCCTTATTGTCGATCAGCGCCGCCGTCTGGTGAAGCCAGATATTCGGATCTGCGATATTGCAGCCGCGAAGGAGCTTGATCAGCGCCGCCTCGTTGAAATCCATATCCTGCTCCATCTGCTTCTCCTGCTCTCGGTGGATATTTTCCTCAAGATACTTGTCCCAGAGTTTTTTCAGTTCATTGGAACTGTTGACATCGTACTTTACATACAGATATTCCAGCAGGTTCGTATTGTTCACATAGCGGATCTTCACTGTATTGTGCAATAAAACAAGTTTGTTGATCCCCTTCTCGACCCTGATGAGCTCTCTCTGTGACTCGTGAAACTTAACGTACACAAAAGCCAGTGTCGATGCCACGATCAGTACGGCGATCGCGTATCCAAGCGAGACATCAAGATGCCACGCCGACCCTATGATCGTGAGCATCAATATCAGAAACAGCATGGAACCGACGCACATGACTGTAATGCCTTTCATGTTGCTCATTGAGTTCTGGAGTTCATTCTTCCTATAATAGTAAGCATGGCGCTCGCCATCAAGCCTTCCCATATCCTTTTTCACAAGGATCTGATAATCTTCCGCTTCCTTTAATCGCTTGTACCCTTCAGGCATATACTGCTCAACACGCTCCATGCGCAGATAGTCCTCCGGCTTCATGACACGGCGCTTCTTGTCGAGCTTCTGCCGGTTATTCTCAAGCTCAAGAATCTTGGATGCATACGTCTTTAACTGCTCCTTGACCTCGTCGGGCTGCGCCTCGATCTCCTCCATATCCGTCAGGTAAGAAGTCACTAAGTTATACTCTCCTCCAAGTGTATCAAGCTCCTTGGATGCCTCTGTCATCTGCTCCATACATGCCTTGATATAATGCTCGCGCTGTATCTTATCGTGCATGTCGATATTGTCACGCTTCAGACTCTGCTCCTCCCAGTCAGGTTTGTAAACACTTTCTTCATCGTCCGTCTGCCGCCTGAAAAGCCCCTTGATCTTTCCCAATAATCCCATTTAGAAACCCCTTCCCCTAATTCTTGGTCTGCCGCTTATAATCCTTCTTGAGCTGCTTTAGGACTGCCTGTGACTGCTGGCGGTACAGTTCCATCTGTCCGTTTCCCTTGAGCTCTGCCAGCTCCATCACCAGCTTTCTCTCCCTGGAAGCAAGCCATTTCTCATCTGTCTGCACACACATCTGCTCCACCTGCAAAAAATCCTCCTCCCAGTTCGGATTCTCCCGCTTGAATGCACCGTATGCGTAATCTGTGAGCGCTTTCTTGTTTGCCAGAATATAAGCGCACCTTGTCTGTCTGTCAGGATGCAGCAGATACGCTTCATAATACAGATCTGCCGCCTGTTTATATGCAAAATCCATCGCATAGATCGACGCCATATTGTAATATAAAAGTGCTTTTCCTGCACTGTCCCTCGAGGGAATATACGCGACAAGCTCACTGTAGATAGCAAGTGCCTGTCGGAATCTCCCCTGCTGGTACAGATACTCTGCCCGTTTCTTGTACTTCTCAATGGTCGTGAGGTTTGACTGTTCTTTTAATATGCGGTCTACCTGCTTGACTGTGCTGCTGTCATACATGCCTGTACGCTCAAAGATCGTTGATACAAAGGAAGCCACCGACATACGTTTTCTGACATACACGTCCAGCTCGTCCGCAAGCTCTGGGAGTCCGCATTCGTGGCGGATCCAGTTCACCAGCTCCGCCGAGACGATCGAATCATCCAGGAGATGCACTCTTTCCATAAAATAATAACATAACTCCTCTATAGAATACAATGAAATGTCAGAAAATTTTATATAAAATGGATTCCTGGCGTAATTTCCAATACACAAACAAACATTATTCATTTACATAACTCCTAAAACTTGCCCTGTATTTTATGTGATCGCCTCGAGCGGCAGACACTCCTTCCAGATCTGACCTGTAGACGGGAAAAATTCCCCGAACCCCTTGTCGGTGATCTCGATCTGCACTGCATTGGCATCTTCCATATAAAACCGGAGCCCCACGCGGTTGGTCTTATTGCCCCGCACCTTCAATCCCTCAAGAGATATTTTTGCCACCCGTGTCTTCCGTCCATCCACCGGGGATATATTGAGTGTGATCGCATTGTTTTTCACTAGCATAACATCAAAAGTACTCTGCGCTTCATACCAGTTCGTACCTGCGTCTAAAATGGGATAATACACCTCAGCCTGCCCCCTGTCACAGGTCATACCGATATTTGCCCGAAGCTTGTCCTCCGACAGATACACATAGGACGTGGACAACGTCGAAGGGTACACGCGCTCACGCGCGCCGTAACAAGCCCCCTTGCTGAACAGGTTATTTCCCTGAAACACACGTCTCCCGCGACACATATACCGCAAAGACTCCTTGCACCAGTCTTTCGAGAAGAAATCTCCCAGCAGAAAAACGGACGTGATGACTCTCTGATCGCAGTTTTTCCGCACGATCTCAAGAAGTTCGGAATCAAGCTGCTTCAAAAATGCACCTTTGGCAGTCCCGCTCTTGTCTGACAGATCTGGCATCTTCATCTGCGGGTAGCGGACCGCATCGATAAAACATGCTACCGGGTTGGTCTTTCTGTTCATGGACAAAAGATAACTTTTGATCCCATCACTCTTGTAATCGTACAAGAGCACATCGTGTATCCACATTTCCTGCGGCTGATGGATGATATACTGGAAAAAGCTGTCCTCATGACTCAAGAAGTAAACTTCCATCTTCCGCTGGCTCATATGACAGGATATCTTCCTGAGCATTTCCATAACACCTGTATTTATATCTGTCATCGTAAATGCCACCGCCGCGATTTCCTCCGATACGATATAAGCTGATAAAACCGCGAGTGCTTTTTTCACAAACATCTCAAGAAGATATTCCGCAGACGATTCCTCCTCGGACAAAGAGCTCATGCCGACCTTTACACTGACATTGTTCTTTGCCAGCAGCAACAAGTCTTTCACGAGAACTCCCTGCCCCTCCGCCGCCGCTTTCAGTGCCTCCTTGCCGATCAGCCATGCAGCCTCCCCCTCAGCATCATTTTTCTTACACAGAAGCGTTGGGATATTGTACTGCTCCTCTCCCATCACCAGACTGACCGTATCAGGCATGCTCTGATTCTGCCTGCAGTAGCTGATCTGTGAATACTCATTTCCCAGATCAAAACCGACTACCACTCTGTTTTTTTTCGTTAATTCGTCCAATGCCCTATCGATCAACATCTTCCTTACCTCTCTTTCGGAGAGCCTGTATTACAATACTTTAAACAGATCTCTCACACAGAAATCCCGGTATATATAGTCTTCCGTCAACTGTTGTGCTGTCACTTCATCATGAAGGCTGATGCTCAGCAGGATATCGTTCAATATGTTGAACCGGTCATCCGCATCGTACTTCCGGTTCCCTGATCCCGGACCGCCCTGATCCGTCTCCGACCTGCCGGACAAAGTACCGCTCTGCGTCACGCGCTCCTGCATAAGTTCCCCATTTTCCAGAAAGCTCTCCGTGACATAGTACTGTATCGTCTCTCCGTGAAAAAGCTGAAACATACTCACATGGATCCCCTCATACATCTCCTTCATTTCCCTGATCTCATAACACTCATAATCTCTTTCTGCTGCCGCATATTCCTCCTCACTGCCGCCCTCATCATGAAAAGTGCTGTCGTCAAACGCGTAGTGCAGATATACCTGTGTCTGCGGCTCCGTCCTGTACTCGACAAACACACTGTTCTTGATGTAATGCAGTTCCGGCACCAGGTCCACAAGACCGGCATAGAAGGAAAAGTATACATCCTCATTCAGAAGCTCCTGGATGATCTGCCTGGCGGCGTCTTCCGGTACTTCCATACCGTTTATATTTTCTGCCCAATATCTTATGAGAGCAAGCCTGCACACTTTTTCTGTCAGTTCACCCTGTACATATTTCTGATACAGCATATCAAAAACATCCGGACACAGAATCGCCTCATAGACAAAATACTCATAGGACATACTCATGAGAACCCTGTTCACCAGTTCTATGTCATGTCCTTCACACTGCGCATATGCAGTCAGCAGCTGATCCCTGTCAGGTATGGCTACACCTGTATATTCGATCTGCCTCAAGATGCGTTCCATGATCAATTGTGCATCGAGCTCGAGATCAACCGCAGATTTCCACAGTTTCCTGAGCTCTGAGGAGTTACCGTCATAATTGATCATCAGATAGCGCAGTATCTTTTCATCGTATTTCATATTCTTGTATATGTAATGCGCCACATTGACAAGAAACTCATCATACTCGTAATCTTTGTTTACGATCCTCTTGCTGACAAGCCTCGCTACTGCTTTGGGCTCCACATCTGCCACACCATAGGACCGCAACCAATAGTACGCCTTGTCAAACATTCCTCTCGAGATCAGATACTTGATAAATTCTGCGCGCTCAGCAGCCTCCATCTCATCTGCTTCGGTATCC
>CAJUQU010000038.1:0-14328 GCA_910588595.1 uncultured Lachnospiraceae bacterium
TTCCCTACACGACGCTCTTCCGATCTATTCGCCGGAAATTCCTGTTGAACGTGGACGGCGTGACAAACCCGACTTTCTCCGCCACATCCTCCATGCTGATATCCGTCTTGTCGATCAGCTCGCAAGCTTTCCTCACGCGCACAAAATTCACATACTCGACGGGTGTCATGTTCATCTTTTCCTGAAAAATGCGGCGGAAGTGCGTCTCGCTCATATGACACTCATTTGCCAGATCCGCGATCTTGAAATTGTTCGGATAGTTTTTGTCCACATACTCGATCGCGCTCCCAAGCTGCAGGCTGATGCTTTTTCCGATGGAATGCCCTTCTCCCCTGTCGTTGAACCGCGCTATCTCAAACAGCAGCGCATACGCCATCCCCCTGACACACTCCCGGTAGTGAGCGCTCTTGTGCTGCATCTCGTCAAATATCGCGCGGATCAGCGCTGCGATGGCAGGGCACTCCTCGATCTTGATAAAAAAAGACTTTTTCCCGACGGCATCCATGATCTGCCTGGTCTCCTGCGTAGATTTCCCCCACTGCCTTAATATGTCCTCCGGACTGATATATATGTATTCCCAAAATGCCCTGACATCCGCGTCACTCTTAGTGACATGCAGATAATTTGCCGGGATGCAGGAAATCATCCCGGCATCAAAACGATACATATCATCCTCTATGACCAGATCGCCATCCCCATAATGACAGTACCCGATCTCAAGCAGATTGTGAAAGTGCATATTATCTATGTTCTCACCGTAAACCTGAATCCATTTGCTGCCCATCAGCGTCAGCACAGACTCCTCCTGTGGAATCTCATAAAAGCGAAACTCGGCAGGTTTCTTTTTCTTCTTAGGCATATTGTTCTCTCCTTCAGACTTGTGACTCAGATCGAGCAGGGGAATGACCTTCTCCACTACTCGCGCGCCGGGCACCCGTCAGCGAACCGATTTATTGGTTTGATGACATTCTTCCTCTGGGTGCCCGTGTGCATAAAAAGTGTCGACTCCCGAATGACCAGATGATAGCCAAGTAATGTTTTAGCTCTCACTTCCTCACCCTGAATACAACGAAGCAGGACCCTGCAGGTGATCGCGCCAAGTGCCTTGTCATCAAATAAAAGTGACGTGACCGCAGGTTTATTGTTCTTTAATAGTGTACTGTCATAAAATGATGCGGTCTGAATCTGTTGTGGTACCTGAATATTTTTCCCTGCCAGGATCTGCAGCACAACCGAGCATACCACATCATCCATACAGACAATGCACTGCACATTTTCCTGGATCAGTTTTTCCACGGCAGACTCAATCTTGTCCGGTCTGTCACAATCCTCATGAATCAATGCCGTCTCGAGCTGCACCCCCGCATTTTTAAAAGCATCTTCATATCCCTGACGCCTTGTGCGGTTCACGACGTAGTTCTTACTGCCTCCGATCAATCCGACTCTTGTGATCCCCTCGCCAAGCATATGCCCCACCAACTCGCTGCAGCCTGCCCTGTGGTCATTGTCCACCTGCAGGATATTGGTATCCCGCGATGTTCCCATCAGCACAAACGGAATACTCTGCTCCTTTAACAGTGCGATATTCCTGTCCTTCACCAGCGAGCGGCTCAGGATCACACCGTCCATCTTGTTGTTCAAAATCATGCGTTCCAGATTTGCCGAGGAATCTGCCGTCGTCGTCACCAGCATGACATCGTAGTCATTTGCGGACGCCTCCTCGCAGATACCCTGCATGCTGTTCTGAAAAAACGGCATATCCACCAGATTGCAGTCCCCTGGAATCACCAGCGCGATATTGTACGTTTTCTTCTGCGCAAGCCCTTTTGCGATCACATTGGGCTTAAAGTCTTTCTCCACGATATAGGAAAGAACCCGCTGCCGGGTATCTTCACTGATACGTCCTTTGCCCGATATCGCGCGCGATACGGTTGTCTTGGAAACATTAAGTGCATCTGCCACATCTGATATTGTTATTTTTTTATGATCGTTGCGTAGTGTCTCCATCATTCCAACATCCTCATGATCAGGCTCGAAACAGTTTATATGCTGTCTATAAAACGCTGAAATGCCGCTTTTCCAGCTTCGTCCCTCTTGTACACGCCCGCGTGCTCAAGCACCTTGCCAAACACGATTCCAGTCTCTTTTTTAATGATCTCCATCACGTTCTCTTTCGTGACATTGTCATATTGGGGAAGAAATTCGTCAACCCAGTCAGCATGTTTCTCCAGCACTTCGTTCCCGCGGATATCCTCCTTTGCCACGATTGCATCTGCAAGCATCTCCAACTCTGACTTTAGTCTCGAAGGCAGCACGGCAAGCCCCATCACCTCGATCAGACCGATATTCTCTTTCTTGATATGATGCAGCTCTGCGTGCGGATGATACACACCGAGCGGGTGCTCCTCAGTCGTGATATTGTTGCGGAGCACCAGATCCAGCTCATACATATCACCGCGCTTTCTGGCGATCGGCGTGATCGTATTGTGCGGCTCTCCATCTGTCTCCGCAAAGATAAACGCAGTTTCATCTGTGTATCCGCGCCATTTCGCAAGAATCACATCTGCGAGCTCGATGATCCTGTTGTAATCCCTATGTGAAAGTCTGATGACGGACATCGGCCACTTGACAATGCCTGCGCCAATATCCTCAAAGCCTTTGACGCAAAACGCTTTCTCAACCGGCGCTTTTGCCATCGCAAACTCATAATTTCCGCCCTGGAAATGGTCATGACTCAGGATAGATCCCCCCACGATCGGAAGGTCTGCATTGGACCCCACAAAATAGTGCGGAAACTGCTCCACAAAATGAAACAACTTGACAAACGTGTCATGTTCTATCTTCATCGGAATGTGCTGGCTGTTGAACACGATGCAGTGCTCGTTGTAGTACACATATGGCGAGTACTGGAATCCCCACTTGTTCCCCTGGATCGTAACCGGAATGATTCTATGATTCTGTCTGGCAGGGTGATCGACTCGTCCGGCATAGCCCTCGTTTTCCATACAGAGCTGACACTTTGGATACCCGCTCTGCTTTGCCGTCTTTGCCGCTGCGATCGCCTTGGGATCTTTTTCCGGCTTGGACAGGTTGATCGTGATATCCATCTCACCATACTCGGTATCAGCCTTCCACTTCATGTCGCGCGCAATGCGGTAACGTCTGATATAGTCCGTGTTCTGACTAAATGTATAATACCAGTCCGTTGCAGCCTTCGCCCCCTCCTCTTCATAGAGATCCTGAAATTTGGAGATCACATCTGACGGGCGGGGAACCAGCAGCCCCATGATCTTTGTGTCAAACAGATCCCTGTAAACAATGCTGTCACCAGGTATCAACCCTTTCTCCACCGCACAGTCGAGCATCTGTTTCAAAAGTCCCTCCAGATCAAACTCCGCAGGATTGGCAATCTCTGCCGGATTCTGCGGCTCCTCATACTCATCCAGTCCAAACAGCTCCATAAGTGTGTTCGTTGTGTAGATTCTGTCAGATTCATCGAGCAGTCCCGCTGCAATACCATAATTTACAAGTGTAAAAATGTTCTCTGTGATCATTGTGATACCCCCTTTTTATTTCGGTTGATAATCCCTGATAACTTCCAACGCCGGAAGCGCATTTCCGTCATAGTCAAACAATGCCTGATTTGCCCACTCGTTTCCGCCCGGTCCTGACTCCTTGATATATGCGAGTGCCTCATCTGTCGCCCAGCCGCTCCCCTCAACCGGAAGCCACCCTGCCTCCCAGTAGAAAAAGCCTCTGCCCTTATTCTCCGGAACTTTCTCAAGTACCTCAAAAAATGCTTTCATAAAATCGCACTGCCCCTCTTTGGTCATCGGGAATGGTACTTTTTCGCACAGCGCAGGTCTTGTCGCCATACCTTTTCTGTTCTCCGGCGCCAGTTTTTCATAATCAATGTAATCCTCTGTGGTATGCCCCATCGAAACCTCCGCGATGACAAGCTCCTTTCCGTAGCGGACCGCGATATCGTTCATGTTATGAGACAGATCGTCAAGCGTACCATGCCAGAACGGATAATACGATAGCCCGATGACATCAAAATCCTCACCGTTGTTAACATTGATATACTGGTCAAACCACTCTCTGTACAGCGCATTGTTCCCGCCGTTGTCAAGATGGATCATGACCTTTGCAGTCGAACAAGTCTCCTTCACAGCCCTGATACCTGCACTGACAAAGCGTGCGATATTGCTGTAACAGGGAACCTGTCCCTCCGGCCAGAGCAGTCCGTTTGACAGCTCATTTCCGACCTGTACCATATCGGGAACTACACCTTCCTTCACGAAATCATTCATGATTTCCTTCGTAAAGTCATACACTGCCTGCTCTAACTGATCTGCATCGTAGTCCGCCCACGCCTTTGGCTTGCGCTGCTTGCCGGGATCCGCCCAGAAATCACTGTAGTGAAAATCAAGCAGAAAACCAAGCCCTGCTTCCTTCACACGTTTTGCCATACGAAGTGTCGTCTCATAGTCCGTGTTACCCGCACCGTACGGCTTTCCGTCGGGGGATTTCGGATCATTCCAAATCCTTAACCGGATATAATTAGTACCATAGTTTTTTAGTATTTGAATCAATCCGCCCTCCTGCCCGTGGTCATAAAACTTCGCCCCAAGCTTCTCGACTTCGTCCAGTGATGAGATATCCATTCCCTTGATATAATTTAGCATAATCCTTCTCCTTAAAACTACCTTTTTTGCCGTGTTTGCGCAACCGTTTGCGCATCTGCTTTTATCATAACAAGGAAGGCTCCATAAGTCAATATGCATGTACGCGACCCATGTGTGAAAAATCAGGTTTTATTTTTGGCACTTTTATACAAACAACCACGCAAAAATGTGCAATCAGGCAGAAGGAGATCCAATTTCCCTCTGCCTGACCGCACACTGACAATATTCCAGATCATCTCGCCTCCGTCTACAAACGGATAACCCGACCAGAAAACGCTGTTCATCTAGTTGACACCCATCCGAAACAGGCGTCTGTCAAAATCCATGCACTTCTTGATATCAAACCCTGCTTTGTCCTATATCTCACGCATGGAAACCATCATTGACAACCTGTACTTCATCGGCAGAAAATACCGCTTTCCGCCAAAAACTCCACACTATTTCATTTCCCATTACCGATTCATCTCCAGCTGCGGTCCTGTAGAATGATGATTCTTAATGATTTCGTCGATTTCCTTCAGATCTGATGAAGGCAAGTCGCCCGGAATCGTATTCTTGACTGCTGCAGTGGCATTTCCATACTCCATCGCTCTCGTGCAATCCATATTGTGTGCGAGCAGTCCATACAGCGCACCCGATATATACGCGTCACCGCTCCCGATACGATCAACCACATCAATATTCTCATATGCGGGCTCCTGCACATAGCAATCGTTGATCGCGTCATAAATGCAGGATCCAAAAGAATGGATCTTTGGCGAATGCACTGTGCGCTGTGTGGATGCCACCACACTGATATTGTAATCCTTCGTGAAACTGCGCATCATATCCTGCACGGTTCCTTCCTTTTTGAAAGTCAATCTGGCTGTGTCCTCCGAGCAAAAGAAAACATCTACATACGGAAGGATCTGCTCAATACACTCCCTCGCCTCGTCACCCGTCCACAGATTTCCCCGGAAGTTGACATCGAATGATATCAATGTTCCACTTTCTTTAAAGCGCTTGATCATTTCGATCGCAGTTTTCCTTGTCTTTTGCCCGAGCGCAAGCGTTATTCCTGTCGTGTGGAAACAGCGCGCTGATGTAAACATCTCATCCGGAAAATCATCAATCGATATCTCGGTAAACGCTGTATTCTTTCTGTCATAGACAACATTTGGCTTTCTTGGATGTGCGCCGTATTCATAATAATATATGCCCAGTCTTGCGTCCTTCGACTTGTCATATACCAGATAATCATCGCTGACTCCGCAGAAACGCACACGATTCTGTATATATCTGCCCAGGTCATTTGCGGGAACCCTTGAGATGATCCCTGTTCTCAAGCCTAGCAGCGACATGCCCGATACGACGTTGAGCTCAGCGCCTCCAGCCTGTTTCTGAAACGCATCACCTCTGGTCAGTCTCTCGTTCACCGGTGGTGACAATCGGAGTAAGATCTCTCCGAGCGCCAATATGTCAAATCCTCTTCTGCTAAAATTGTCTTTATTTGTGTCCATATCCTCAGCTCCTCAAATATGAAAGGCTAACAGAAAATATCTGCTGTTTCTCTATAAATACCCGTCCGCCTCATTCTGCGTAATACCATAAGCCATCATAAGAAACGTCTTGATGGCATCATTTGTATGCCCTGAGGCTTTTAATGCTGTAATCGCATTTTTGATCCCCTGCTGCGTGACTTGTTGGGTAACTTGCTCTGTGACCTGTTGCCTGGTTTCCTCCTTAACAGTCTCCATAATCTTATTGATTTCTGGTTCCATGAGTTCCATTAATGCCTGACACATACTATCATCTCCTCTCAATTCCTGTGCCGCCTGCCAGTTTGCCTTTATTGCCACTTCCAGTACTGCATCTGCAAGTTCTCTGTCAAATTTTGTATCAAAAGACTCTTTTTTCTTTAACAACGCTTTTAGCTGTTGTTTCTGTATCCCGTCCGACAATGCCGTCAACCATATGTGCTCTTCCGAAACTAACTCCCTTGTGACAATGATCTGTGTCGGAAACAAAACTTCATCCATTATATAATATATCCCATTATATGGAGTATCAACAGATGTTCCCTGCTCCTCGAAATACCGGAAAAGTTTGACTGGTTTGGCTTTCCTAATAATAGACACTGTGATTTCATTTGCCTTACGCTCATTAACAGTATGTCCATATGCCTTATACAAACTCGCATATGCACCCACTTTATAGAATGTATCTATATCCAGCTGTCCTAATGGAGATTTGTACTCGATTATATTATATTTTCTAAACAGCCTGCCGATCTCATTTGCAACCTGCTGACTCCCTTGTTTCTTGATAATCAGCAGATCTATCTCCAATGCCTGCCTGTTCAGACTATAATCCCGGAAATATGACAGGTTTTCCCTCTCGTCCAAAAGTTCCAGGTCCAGAGCGGGTCTTATCCCCAGATGCCATTGTATGTTTGTATCTTCCATATTGCTTCTCCTTTCAGTATATCATACCCTTCGTATTTTTCAACGTCGATTTTTAAGGACTAATTCTTTGCTTTCCAACTCACTAACAGCATACCTCACATTCAGAAATATTTCATTGGACGGTTAATCCAATCATTTAATATGCAAGTACAATGCAGCTATCCACCGTTTACTTTTCTAAATCAGTACCACCGGCTAAGCCTAACATCATAAACTTAAGAAAAATCTAAAGGAATCTGTCAACAGGTTCCTTTCTTTTCAAGAAAGCGGAAAATGCCTTTAAAAGACATGCTGCTATGCTGTCTTTCTAAAAAAGGTCTTACTACAGCATTTGAACTCAGACACTATTTTAAAGAAAAAGGAGACTTGTCGATGCAGTTGTCCATACAAGGTTATTTACAACAGAGAAAACGTTTGAATCCAGAGATCTTTCCATATCTGAACCGTAACTATCTTATGGATTTTTATCATTCTGATGAACCGAAACTATGGAACGGGTATCTGCTGGTCGCAATTGGCGGAAGCAAGGCAGAAGTTCCGAATTCAAAGGAAAATAGGGAAATGTTTGGAAACAGCGGCAACCAGCATTCCAAAACAGACCAGATACGGGCACTGGTAAGTGGAATGTATGATATTTTAAACCATTTTTATCTGGACATTGAAACAGAACATATATCCGCCAGTGAAAACGAGCTGGCAAAACGAAATTTAAAACATTTAAGGGCAATGGAAACCAGGCAGCCGGTTCTCGCAGTTTTTGATTGAGGTTATCCTTCTTTAGAATTTATTGACTTTCTGGAGACGGAGGGGATTCATTATTTAATGCGCCTTTCGTCCAATGATTCTAAGGCAGAGCGTAAACAGATGCAGTCAGCAGACGACAAGGTAATCCTAAAACATTCCTCTGCCCGCCTGCAAAAAATACGCAAAAAACATCCAGAACAGCGAAGACGAGGAGACCGCGGTATCGGGGCAGAAAAAAGGAAATAAATATCCCATTCATACGAATGAAAATATAGTAATTGGTCTTTTCAAAGAGGCTATGCTAAAGCTCCTAACAACAAAAAAGAAGTCCGCTAAGCAGACCTCTTTTTGCTTCACTTAATTCAGTTGGATATACATAACCCCTGACTCATCAGACATATCAAACATATCAATATTATCTACCACATATTGTTGATATCTGCCAAAACCATTATCGAACAATCCCCCTGTTATACTCGTCCATGTCATTCCTGTTACAGTAGTACGTATCCTGTATTTACCACTAGCATCTGCATGAATATGGTATATATCAAGTCTGGGAACACTTACCTGCAAAAACCATTTGTACATTCCCTCATTCATAGAAGAATTCTGATTCAGTTCGAGCATAGAAACCCAATTGTTGTTTTCCCATCTATCAATCTTTGCTGTAAAATGCTGCTGTGTCTTGTCTATATTAAATGATGTTGGTGATACCTTAACCATAAAGTGCTTATCATAATTCTGGTTAGTAATATCATTGTTTAACTGCTTAGGGCTGGAACTGCTTCCTACTGTCTTAACCTTGCCATCAATCGTCTCATAATTACCCCACTGATTTTCCACCTGGTCAAAGAAAACCTTTGTCTTTGGTATCAGATAATTATGCGGATTTTGAGGAGTATTCTTCACTATGTCATATACTTCCTGATATGTTTTTGTTCCATTATATCCCCATGTCCCATCCCACAATTGATAGCCTGCTTCCTTCCATCCTTTCCCTGATTCAAGGAGACTCGCATCCTGTGGCCAGTATATGACCTTCTGTCCTTGCGGTCCAGTACCATATACCACATTCACAATTTCAAGTTCATAGGCTCTATCCGGAAGAAATAACCGTGATCCGTAATTTCCCGCTAAAAATGCCGCCCGCTCACCATCGCTATCCATTATCCGAAACTGTTGATTAGAAACATTCCAATCTGTTCCCTCCTCCTTATAACGGAAAAATGTACGCTGTATTGAATTATAAATAGTATCTGTAAAGTACGCTCTCATGGCAGGAATATCTGAATCATTTGTTGTATACTTATTATTCGAGGCAAAATCCCAGTCATCCGCTCTCTGAAATCCATCTGCCACAATGAAACCGCTGACCTTGTAGATATCAAATACCTCTTTGTCATAAGGCTGGCCTCCACGGTTTTCACCGATCGAGTGAAGGGATGTCATCTTAATCTGGACACCGTTCTCAAGAGTCTTCTTTAAGTTCAGCGTAAGCGTCCCCTCTGTTGCTGCATTGCTGTCTGTCGGATTTGCAATCTGAATACTGTCAATATAATTGTTGACATAGCTGTCATTCTTGTACTGTGCACTGTTTTGGTCTAATGGTATCCATGTCTTGCCATCATCATAGGACAACTCCCATTTGTAACTATACGGTGTCTTATAACCTACAAAGCCATTGGTCCCCGTCGAATCCCACTCTGCATTCTGTTTGTTAAAATATGTTGACCAGTTCTCTCCACACCACTTTGTCACATTCCCATTTAATACAAGTTGGGAACCTGAACTGCTTTTTTTGCTTATCTGAACTTCCTCAACCCGGCGCAGATGAATGGGTATCTCTACCTGTCCGATACTTTTATGTACTTCATTTACTCCAATGGCCCTTGCATTCAATATCAGGAGCATATCACCGTTGGCACAGTCATACGAAATCTCCTCATTGCTGTTTGCCATCTTATATGTACCCTTACCTCCACCTACTTCCGCAGGATCGATCGCAAGATATACATAAGCCGTTCCTTCTTTTGATGGTACTATTGTCATATCAGACAAAAATTTGGTTCCTGCCTGCTGGTTCCCGACGATCTGACCATCCAATGCCCCAATAGTTGACTTAATCTCGATCGGCACACGCAGTTCATATCGATGGTCTGCCACAGACATACCCTGTGTCGGATCTGCCACAATATCTGTCGGCTCATCAAATATACTGTTGAGCGAAACCCGCCCCGAAACGTCATCATACTTTTGTCCCGTTCTGTTCTCATAATGAATTCCATTATAGTCATATGTTCCCAATGGGTGAAGCGCCGTCGCATAGATTGTAAATTCTGCATCTCCCGGAAAATCCTGTAACAATTCAACAACAATACTTGGACCGTCATCGGTCTTCTGCAGGCTCCTTATCTTCAAATACTCATTCTGGTATGAACCCGCAACGATCTTCGAGGGATCATTTGACGTTGTTACCTGACCGTTTTTATCAATTCGTGTATCCAAGTCAGTACATACGTACTTTCCCTGCATACTGATATTTCCGCCCTTCTTAAACTCCCAATGTATCTCCAATGCATATGGTGAAATATATTGGGTCATATCATTCTCCAGCGCACTTTCCTTTTTCAGGTTCCATCTCTGCACATCGACCTTGAACAGGTAGGTCGCACCTTTTCTAAGCGGAGGAATATCCGGATGATCTTCTGCTTTTGTGCTTACTGGTGTTCTGTAACTCATCTTCAGATACTCGACGCGTCTTACCCGCACTCTCACAAACACGGCACCATTCTGGGGATTATCTGGATCACCCGGATCTTTGCCAGCAGGTACTATACCAACCCTAAACCACCGATAAAAATTACCCACCTCATTATTGCCGATATGGATCTTTATCTCATTTGTACTGCTTATATACTTTGCATAAGTCGTCTGACCATAGTAAGCTGCATCGGCGGCATTGTCATCATCAGTGTTATTTCTCGCTACGAGGACTTTGGCACTTGGAACTGGTTCTCCTTCTGCATCCAGGGCGGGGGTGTCACCATAAGCATTTGTACATTCATAGAGATAGCAATCCAAATCTGTGCTTCCGCCCTTCACATCAATTGATATGCGTCCATCCTCATTGGGTTCCAATATCAGATCGTTTGCATCTATTTGAAGCTTTGTCGCCCGCGGCTGAATGACACAGACACCTTCCGTGAGTGCTGCATCATCGGGATATCTTGAACCAGCCTTGTTCAAATTATTTCCGGCAATATCTTTTCCAAGCGCATGTTTTGATGTCGCTGTCACTGTGAGGACAAAATCACTTGCCATATCCTGCATAAGTTTTACCCTGAGCAGCGGTCTGTCCACATCCTCCTCACTCTTCACAAACATAATATACTGTTCCATATCTGCCTTAGCAGAAGAAACCTCATTTCTCGTATCACCCGTATATTGAAAATAGTGATCTCCCAGTGCATCGTGCTCATATTCATAAGCTGTGCCGCCGACTTCAATCTTATATTTCCAGTACACTGCCTGTGCCCGCTTGTAGCCGCTGTCCCACGACGAACCAGGACTCTTTGCCAGATGTGATCCGTCTACATTTGCATAAAAAATATACTCTGCACCATTTGACTCATAATTACCGTCCGCAGCATCCTGGGAATTGATCGCATAAGTCAATTGAATATCACGCACTCTTCGGATCTTGATGTTTGTTCCGTTGACAGCCTTGGGCGTCGTCCCATCCTCTGCCCTGTCTTTTGTCTGAATCTGGACATATCCCTCTTCTGCTGTTGTATCTCTGGGGACAGTCACATCCACATACTCTGTTGTGATCGTCCCCACATCGACATTTGATGTGCTGCTGCCATTCTCCAAACCCTGTGACAGCTTGCCAACCACCACGATCGGAATACTGTATGTCTCCCCCGGAACCAATATAACATCGGATTCCAGGAAAATGATGACTGGATCGTTCGAAGTTGACTCAAACGTCATATTTGCTGCAACCTCGTTCCTCGAAGTCATCGTATATTCCATCGGAATCGCTCTTCCAGTGTTTTCATCCTCCACAGTTATCGTCAATTTTATCGTTCTCGTCTTCTTAAAATCACTTGTATCTGCCTCAAAAGCGGTGATATTTTGCGCCATAAGCTGAACATTGCCTGACACAGCCGGATTCTTCCGGTCAATCTCCTGATACAACAGTGTTTTTGCATCCTCCACATACATTATAGAATACTGCATCTCTTTATTTGTAATGATGGACAGCTCTGTCTGCCCATCCAACTGTACTCTTGCAGTACCGTCTTCATTCGTCACCAAATCCTCGCCATTCTGTATGAATTGTTGATTGGATTCCCCATACAGAACACTGCATGCATCCTTAACAATATTACCGATATTGTTTGCAGCAAACTGTGCTTCCTGCTGTACCGTGGTTTCTGAAATGCCCCTTTGATAGGAGCGGGCACTGAAAACGATTATCCCACCGATGGTCGACGAAACCAGTGCAAATATGGCAACTGCACAGATCACCTCCACAAAGGTCATTCCACTGTTATTTTTCCTACTCTCATTCCACTGTTTTAAGAGCCCTCTCATCATCTTTCCCATATAAAACTCCTTTAAAGCTTTACCGACATCCAACTCATAAACGTTCTCTCAATCTTATTATGGTGTACCTGGCAGCGTATCTGATGCCGTCACTCTCCCCGTAAGCGTCTCGATGATAACATACTTTACTTTATCTGCCTTGGATATTCGAAATGTTGTGTAATACGCATCTCCCGGGGCAGTCTTTTTCAATGCGCCGCTTCCCGAATCAAACCGCAGCATGATCGAGCTTCCCGTTGTCAGCTCTGTAAAGGAACTTCCGCCGTCCATCGAATACTCTATCTTTACCCCTTTACTGCCCACAACGCTGTGCCTTTCATTTGTCTGTGCCGCACTTCCATCCGGATTAACTTTGATCGTCACCTCCTCCTTCACAACGATCCGCTCAGAACCGCTCTCTTTACTGACAGTGATGATATTCCTGTACTTTCCCATTGTCGTTGTCCTGCCATGCTGGATACAGGCTGCCAGCTTCCTGGCGCATTCCTCTGCGGGCTTGCCACTAGAAAGAGACAGACCATAGCCTGTCACCCCTACAAACAGCGACATGATCGCCACTACAATTATCAATTCCACAAGGGAAAAACCAAGGTTATTCGTCTTATACGCTCTCATACAATCCGATCCCCCTCTCTATTCCTCATAATCAGCTCTGCGCCAATTCATGTACAATACACAATCCGTCAGGGCGATGAGCTCCCGTTGCGCTGCCGTCCCCGAAAGGGTCTGTGAGGAATCTACGGACAGATCAAGCTCTGGCAGCGCGATCCCGATATCTGTGTATAGAAAAGTTGTATAATTACCACTTGTATACATTGCCCGTATCCCTTTGATCGTAAACTGTTTTCCTGTCATCGTCGTTGTCACGCCGCCGCTTGTCTCCGTCGAAGTGACCTCAGACTCCCCATAGCCTTCCACTTTATAGATCCGTTCCGCCACATCGGACGCAATCCCATTATCCGTCATAAAATCACGCATCATCTTCACACAATCGCCGCCTGCCGCTGCAAGTCTTCCATCCCACAATTCGTTCAATTTTTTCAGATACGCTTCCTGATAGCACTCCTTCCGCCCCTGTACGGTACCCTTAAGCAGATAGTTGCGCATCACTTCATGATAAGCCTCCTCATATGCTGTCTGCACATCTGCTATCATAATGGCTTTGAGACTATCAAGCGCGTGCTCCGCCCCATAAAAGCTCTGTTTGTTTTGATAATCGGTATATTTCATCTGGTAATTCTGCGCCGACACATACAGCATAGTCGTCGCCAAAATCGAAATGAATATGGTCACAACAAGCACTGACACAAGCGCAGATCCCTTGTTATTTAACCTCATTTTTTCCTTTCTGATCATCTAATTCCCCTTTATCTTCTCATTCTTGGAGCTTTCAAATCTAGTTATCACATTGCCGTTGGCAGTATCTGCCACCACAAGTTCCACATCATACAGCAGCACTTCGTCCTCATAGAGTTGTGCGGATGCTGTATGTCCTTCATCTTTCGTAAATCCTGTGATCGTCGGCGCAGTCGTACTGCTTCCCTTTCCTATGTTCTCATTAAAGTTATGATATAACTGGAAAACGGATCCGCTGCTATGCCCCTCCACTTTAGCGCTATAGCCCTGTTCAAACACACCCGTTCTCGCCTCCGTGATGTCCGCTGCACGCTGTTTGATCACATAACAGTACAGTTTGTCGATCCCAGCGTTATTCTCGATGTCTATGATATCATGTCCGCTGCCGAGATCATACTGCGGATAGTAATACACGACCAGTCTGTCAAGACCTGCTTCTTTTGGATTTTCATATATTACAGGCTCATTCTCATTTCCAGTCG
>CAJUQU010000038.1:14338-20622 GCA_910588595.1 uncultured Lachnospiraceae bacterium
CCTCCAGATACGCATCACCTTCTGGGTATTTATCCAGATAGTAAAGCTGACTGGGAAAATGTTCCATCTCCGGAGGCGCTGAGAGTGTCTCGCCTTCGTCTGGATATGTATCTGTTTTTTCTTCGGTCTTTTCCGGACTGTAGTATGGATAATTCTTAATACAATACTTATACGTAAGCTTGGATCCCACCACATACTTTCCGCTTCCATCGTCTGATATGGTAAGCGTAAGCCTTCTCTCATAGAGTTCTATATAGTTCACAAACGTATCCGCCTCTACATGGGAAGTTGAAATATTATTGCCGTCCACATCAAGCGCCTGACCGCTCTCACCGGACGAAAACGGTGCATCTGCCATATAATCCACAAAATCCTGTTTGTTGGAATCAGATTGGATATCAGCCAGCGCCAATCGAACTGCATCTTTGTCGTACTTCCTGTCCCCCTTATAGATGGCATCTTTTGTCGCGTCCACATTCTCCATCTCAAGCACCCTGGTTGTCCCTGTCGGTCTCGCTGTGATGGTCACATCATATGTCTTGTCCCTGCCGTCTTTTAGTCCGGTGATCTGAAATACCTTATCTGCAGAAAGGTCAGTCATGACAGCGGCATCAGGCGCTATGTATCCAGTGCAGTCCACACCTGCCTCAATCCCTGCGATCCCAGTGCCGCCTGGCGAAAACATATCTTGCAGGGTTTCGAGATCATATCCCTTAAAGCTTTCCATGATCGATTCCGCCTTAAGCGTCATATCCTGGCGGATGCGCGCCTTAGAATTGTAGACCATGGCAGTTGTCAGTGAGTGCAGCACCGGCACCGCTACAATGCCGAGAATTGTGATCGCAATGATCACTTCCACAAGGGACATCCCACCATTATTTACTTTAATCTTCCTGTGTCTCTTCACCATTCTCTTCACCCACATTATTTTTCGACGCAACCTTATCCGACTGGAAAAGATCGCTGGCACCAGAAAGATATGCCGCGATATCCGGAACCACATACTCTTTAGCTGTGCCTACCGCACTGTAAAAATTGAGGTCTATACTTCCTTCAAGCGTTCCGTTTTCTTCGTTTTTTGCATACACGATACTATTGATCCCGATCCGGTTATCCGAATCAAAGATCTGCTCTACCACAGTCTTTAGATTGTCATAGTTGGTTGTGTTGACATACACGGCATGCTTTTTCGCAAAGGTCAGTTCGCCGTCTAGTCCCTCTATAGACGCCAGACGCACATTGTCATAAGGAATCGTGTATACCCCCTCTGCCGCTTCCATATTGAGTGCATCATATGCGATGGCATTGCGCTCCTGAATCTGAACCGCCAGCATGATGATATCTTCCTCACGGGCATCAGCCGGATATTCCGCAATGATATCCTCTATCGCAGTCTTCATTTCACTGATCTCTGACTGATACATCTCCATATTGTCAGCATACTCCTGCAGTTCATTGACTTTAGCCTTAAGATCCCTGTTCTCCGCCTCCACTATCTCTGTCCTCTCCGTATAATCCATAAAAATGAAGACGTACACAACAACAACTGCAAGCAGCCCAACGAGCGTTATCCCCAGAAATGTATTTTTATTAAAATAATTCTTTAGTTTAGCAATGTTGAGAGAACCCCCTTTTTTTTCTTTAGGTTTTTTCTCGTTGAGTGATTTTTCTTTCTTCTCTTTTTTAACAGCCATATTCCCCTCCTATTCCGCAGCCGCCGCAGGCTGAACCGTTGCGGGATCGACCAACGTCTCCACCCTGTACGCTGCTGTTACAGTGAAGCTTACAGTTGTCGCATTATTCTCGAGCACGCTTCCCCCCGCATCTGCGTCAACCGCATCTTCAATGATGCTTTCCACTGTCACATAGGAAAGTGTTTCAAACTCTCTCAGGTTCTTGATCACCCCTGCTGCTGTCTCCTTATCGCTGACTCTCATCGTGATCGTACATTCCGCATCATCTGATGAAAATTCTGTAAATTCAACATCCGCCGGCATCTTTTCTTCAAGTTCCGCAAGGAAATCCAGCACGCCGTCATTGCTGTTTCGCGTGAGGGCATTTCCATATCTCACCCGCGCGATCAAGTCCAACATACCATTGTACTGATCATACACTGCCTGTGCTGGTGCAAGCTGTTCCTGCTTCTTCTGCAGTGACCGCTGTTCGATCATTGCCGCGTTATACGGAATCACTGACATCGAGATGACCGCTCCGATCAACACAATAAAAAGGATAATGATCAAGATCGACGCCGACACATAATTTGTCTCATGGCGCTCCTTCTCCTTCTCTGCATCAAAACCAACGCTCTGGATACCAGCCCCGATCGCGGGCGCGTAGAGGTTGACTGGCGCATCCTCCGCCTGCTTGCCGATCACTACCCCCCTCACATTGTCAAGCACACGGCAGGAAAGCATTGTCTGCTCAGAAAGCATATCCAATATCGATTTATCCCTAGAGCCCCCGCCCATAATATAGATCTGCTCGATCTTGCTGTCTTCATTATTGGACGTATAGAAATCGATCACGCGCATGACTGTACCCACAAGCACCCTTGCCGCATCCTCCGGATCGATCGGAGCATCCGGCTGGCGCCCGATGTTATAGTTCACCGTGCGCTGCATGACCAATGTGCCCTGTTTGATAATCGTGACGAGCGCATTCTCCTCCTCGACTTTGATCGCCATGACCGCTTCCGCACCAGCGCTCTGTTTCACCGCCTGAAAAGCACTGTTTCCGACATAATCGATATCGGCAATATTCAGTCCGGCCTCCGCCGCAAGCTTCTCGTAGCCCTCGAGCAGCACCTTCTCTGCCGCAATTACCAAAACTTTATGTTTTCCCACATTTTCGCCATCCCGAAACGTGGAGATATGCAAATGGGTGATCTTGTAGTCGCTCAGCTCTATCGGAAAATACTCCGTGACATTTGACTCGATGATCGCATTGATCTGATGTACTTTTACTCCCGGAAGTATGATTTCACGTGTGATGATCTTTCCTGAAAAAACAGTAAAAAGGACACGCTTTGTCCTGATCCTGTTCTCTTTCAGGACAGCTTTGATCGCATCTTTGAGGCTCTCCCTCTTTGCAGGATTGATGTAGCCATCACTAACCGCGCCCTCAGGAGTTTTCAACTCCACACACTTATACACCTTTGGTTTCTTCGCCTGATAATCCATTTCTACGATCCTGGTCGTAGAAATGCCGATCTCGACGCTCAGCAGTTTTGCCATTTCCTATCATCCTCTCTCTAAGTATTGAATGGGGCTGTCATATCAGTTGTATAATGTCATGTACCAGCTGATCATCTGTCTTCCCCACAGGGCACAGACATAAATACCGATGGACAGATATGGTCCCATGGCAAGGACATGCTCTGCTTTGGTCAGACGCATGCGCAGTACATGAATGACAGAACCGATCATGCATCCCAGCAGGAATGCAAGAATATTGCACTGCCAGCCGAGCACTAAACCGCTTACCGCCATGAGCTTTATGTCACCACCACCGATCCCTCTGCCCTTTGTGACAATATATATGATATAAAGGGGGACACTCACTACAAAAAAGCCGATCGCATACCCCTTCCAACCTGACAAATCTGTAAGTACACGTACCAGCCCCAACACTGCTATAAATACATTAAATCCCACGGGGATCTCAAACGTTCTGAAATCAATCACACTCAGCGCCAACAGTGCACTTGCCAGCAGACAGTACAGCACAGTCTCAACACTAACTCCACAACACAAAAATACGATCACGTACAATACTCCGTTCACCGCCTCGACCACGGGGTACTGGACAGCTATCTCTGCCTTGCACATACGACATTTTCCTCTCAGTGCCGCCCAGCTAAAGAGAGGAATCAGGTCATACCATTTCAGTTGATAACCACAGCTCATACAATGGCTTCTGATCGTCACGATATTTTCTTTTTTTGGTATCCGGTAGATGCATACGTTCAAGAAACTACCGATGATAATTCCATACAGGAATATGATAGACGCAAATAATATTGTGTACACCATATGCGTATCTTCTCCGTCCTAAAAACTCTGTAACCAGAGTCTAATGTATATTTCTACCATAAATTCTACACCCTCAAAATGTAATTTGCAAGAACTTCACAGTCTTTTTGTCTCATTTTTGCTTTATTTGTAATATTTAATTGTATGTGTCCCTGGAGACGGTTTTCGTGTTTTTTTATTCATTTTTACCAACCTTGCAAACATTCTTGTATATATTTAACGGGCATGTATCTCATACTGTCTCTAAAGATATTTTTTTATCATCTCATACTGTATAAATATTTATTTTTATAGATAATCGACGCGGTTTTACAGCTGAACACCGGATGGAATTATGGGGATATATATTCCCCTGCGCCATGTGGCTGCCACAGTTTTTCCCTACGTGAACTGTCTCCAAACAGCATATCATAGTCAATGATATTCATATGTTTGACCATCTCAATCTGTTTGTCAGTATAGACTTTGATCTGCTCTCCGTCAGAATCTTCCATAAATCTCCTGACATCTGTCTTAAAATACTTTCTCTCCTGCTGAAGGATCTGGGTCATGTCTGTCTTTGGCATTCCTGTATACTCGAGTAAAATCTGCGGAAGATAATTAATGTTTTCACCCGTAAAATCAATCTTTTGGTCTATAAAATTGCTCCACATCAATATCGGAACAGAATATTGACAGCGCTGCTTCTCGTATTCATTCCCTTCCAGCCCTAATGCCTTCAACACACTTCTTGAAAAAAAAGGAATGTGATCACCATACATCACTATAATGACAGGTTCCTCTTTCTGCTCAAAATGATCCACCAATTGTGCAAAAGCCATATTTGCCAGATAGATTCCATTGACAGTGTTCACCAGATCACCCTGCTCTGCCTCGGGTACTCCTTGATCCTTTACCGTTACTTCTACTGGATAGTGATATTCTTCAACAGCCTCATATTTATAATGAAGAGATCTATTATGATTTGCTATGGATACGGCAAAAATGAATTGATTTCTTCCCGAACCTTCTTGCTCATCTTCATACTCTTTGATAATCTGGCAGGCAAGACTTTCATCTGAAATATATCTTGTATATATTTCTGTATAATCCATATCATCTTCAAAAATAACTTTATCAAATCCCATTTGAGAATACGTCTTATTCCTACTGTAAAATTCACCATAATAAGGATGTATTGCTGTTGTATGATAATCCAACTCATCAAAGTATTCAACAATTGAAGGGATCTTATGACTTCGTGTTTCTACATAAATACCCACATCGGACAATAAGTACTTTGTGTTAATGCCTGTCAGAAATTCTATTTCGGAACTGATCGTACCGCCACCGTATATATTGGTGGACAGATAACCCGATGAACATTTTTCCGAAAGTTCATGATATGGCTGCATGGGATCTATGGAAAACATTATATTGTCTCCGATCCGATTGTCCAGATCCCACCATGATTCATTCATAATAACAATAATTGTAGGTCTTATCTTGTTATTCACATATGTATCTGGCGCTTCATTGCTCAAAAAATAGTCATAGCTCTTTTCTATGTCACCTGCTGTAATATTGATATTTTTCTCATTCTTCAGAAAACTATAGAGAACAAATCTGTCATACCCTTCATTGATGAGCTGACCATTTTCCACACTCATCACATTTTGGGTTGAATGCATAAAAATATTACTATAACAGATCATTGCTGTGACGCATATGCAACACATTACCCAACGCATGATTCTAGGAATCTGAGGAGAGTCTTTTTTATTGACCAATTCAGTTAATGAAAACTTTTTATAAAAAATGTCTGCCGTTATCCCACATGCAAAAAACAAAAATATAATTATAATAACCTTGATACGGAGAGGTGAAAATTCAAAATTTAGGAAATTAGCCGCCATTCCTGCTGCCTCGGTAAGTTTTAAATCATCAAGATGCAATAACTCATTGCGCGCTGTAAATTTAATACTGCTGGCATATGCAAGAAGCATCATAGGCAATCCAGTAACAATCATGGCTGCCCCGACTTTGCCTGTGATACACAATATTGAAATTAGTGTTAATGATATTATAATGATCTCAAAGATGTAGTATCTGTTGTCTATGTATTTGAAATAAAACTCCTGAAATGGGATTGTTGGCTCTAGCAAATAGAAATCTGCCAGGTATGGGAGAAGGAAGACGTAGAATAACAATAGCAGATTCATGAAAACACAATTGATTATTCCTAGGGATTTTATGTACTTATTCATAATT
>CAJUQU010000039.1 GCA_910588595.1 uncultured Lachnospiraceae bacterium
GACTGGAGTTCAGACGTGTGCTCTTCCGATCTGATCACCTGTGCGAGCTCCGGAACAATATTGCGTCCGTGATACAGGCTGCCCAGCCCGTTCGTGTTCAGGCGGATGGATAGATGGTATTTTTCTTTTATGTAAGCCGCACTTGCCAGCAGGTTGTCGAGCGCGCAGGTGGGTTCTCCATAACCGCAGTACACCAGTTCACTATGCCCGGTAAAGTCAAAATCATCGATTGCCTGTATGATTTCCCCGAGTGTCGGCTCTGTCTTGTGCCACAGGGTTTCGGAATCGCCGACAGAGTCCCTGAATGACCGGACACAGAAAGTGCAGCTGCAGTCACAGCGGTTTGTGATGTTGGCGTAGACCTGGTTTTTGTAGGTATATAATATATCAGCCATGATAGACCTCCTGCAAGATAGTGTTAAACTGCATTGATAAACCTGGACTTTGCGTGCGTCCTGTCCAGTGCAGTGCCCAAGATGATAAAAAAGACAGCGCTGCCGCCGGACTGGATCAGACTGCCTGACATGGAGGCGATCAGTGCCGGCATAGTGCCGAAAAGTAGATACTCGGCGAGAAAATAGCCAAGACCCGATATAAAATACGCGATAACGCAGGCAGCCACATTGCGCGCAGTGATGATCTTTGCCGATCTGCTGGTGAAGGGGAGTGCGACCAGCATCTTGATGATAACGGTGGCAGGTGCCCACAGGGGGGATGTCAGCAGGTCGGCGAGTCCGCCTCCGACCGCGGCGGCCGCCAGCGCATAGGGCGTGGGGAGCAGTGCTGCCGAGAGGTAGATGACAGCGTCCCCAAAGTGGATATATCCGCCGTTGATGCCGGTGGGAATATGGCAGATATAGGCAGTCATGATCGTGATCATGGCAGCCATAAGTCCGGTGACGGTCAGATATTTGAGCTTTGAGTGTCTCTTTTCGTCCGTTCCGGGCAGTGTGCGTGTTGTCATAGACAAATTCCTCCTGATTTTTCATCCAACAGCAACGGCAGATATTTCTCAAAATAAATACCGTGGTTTTTGGGTACGTTGTCGCGGGATGCCTCCTCGATCGCCGGCCATAGGAAGCGGACGGCTCTCTGCATCGCCTCCCAGATGGTGAGTCCGTTGATCAGACTTCCGATAATGACAGAGGCGAACAGATCGCCGGTGCCGGAAAAGTTCTCACCGCGATACGGCGTTTCCGTGTAGTATCGGTCATCGGATGTGACAGCGAGGTTGCCTACAAAAGATTGTCCCGGCAGCCTGCGGACGATACCCGTTATGACGATCGTCTGTTCCGTGCGTGCTCTTGGAAGGAGCCTGCGCGCCGTGTCTTCTATATAGCTGAGATAGTCGGCTTCTGAAGCATGGCTGGTGAGTGTATCGTAGTCCATATCAGCAAGCAGACACAGTTCTGTCAGGTTTGGCGTGATGACACCTGCGTGCCGGGTCAGCTCTTTCATGCTGTCGAGAAGCTCCTGTGTGAAGATGCGGATGCGCTGCCCGTTGTCGCCCATGACGGGATCAGTGAGATAGAGCGTGTCTTTGGTGTGGAACTTTTCCAGGAAGTACAGGACATTGTGCATCTGTGCGGCGCTGCCTAGATATCCCGAGTAGATGCCGTCAAAGGATACCTGCATGTCTTTCCACGCATCGGTGAAGTGGTTCATCCTGGCTGTATAATCGTCACAGTAATAGCTTGGAAATCCTGTCTGTGCAGACAGAATGGCGGTTGGCAGGGGACATGCCTGTATTCCGAGGACGGAGATGACAGGGATGGCGGCAGCCAGCGAACATTTTCCAAAACCGGACAGGTCGTTGATCAGGGCTATTTTTTTCATTGCGATAGTTGTTCCTTTCCCATAGGTGGTGTTATATTTTCCCGCTTGCGATAAGTAATACTATACAGAAAAAGTGTCTGTGTGAAAATGGTCAATTTCTGAAAAATATGAGAGGACAGTTTGGGGCGGGATTTCAAATGGCAGATTTGAGGATATGAAAATGCATTGATGCGCTTTGGGGCTAATATACTGATTATGAAGGATCGTATGGAAGATCAGGGTGTATAATATGGATAACAGTAAAGAAGCGTTGACGTGCGACTGCAATTTTTCAGGGATCAAACCGGCAGTGATGGATCTGCCCTACCCGCCGATACGGGTGCGGGAGAGAAATCCGGGTTATGCGGATCTGATCGGTATCAGCTACTGCGGAATGATCTCAGAAATGTCTGCCGTGATGCAGTACATTAATAATGAGAGCCGCATGGCGGGCAGCAGATGTGCGGAGGGGAAGATCCTTCTGGGGATGGCGATCGCGGAGATGACCCATATGCAGATGCTGGCGGGGCTGATCAATCTGCTGGGCGGAAACGTCGGTTACACGTCGAGACAGGCAGGTGCACAGCCGTGGATGTGGACACCGCAATGCCTCACGCTGCCGGAAAGGTTCGACAAGATGCTGCAGGCGGATCTGGAGAGGGAGCTTGCGGTGATCGATCAGTATAACATGCACATCAGAATGATCGGTGATGACTACGTCAATTCTGTATTAAATAGAATCGTACAGGACGAACAGTATCACGTCATGCTGCTGCGGTCAATGATGGACGCGGTATAAAAATCTTTCTGAAAATTTACGTTTGCATACGCCGGGGAAAAAGGCTATACTAGGAACATGACAGAACGAGGGTGATAGGGGAGGTAAAATATGACACATGTGTCAGAAAGTGACAATGATTATCTACAGATCGAACAGGATCTTCGCAAGCGCTACCGGAAAAATCTGTGGTGCAGATTTACCAAGGCGATAAGGGAGTACGATCTGGTGCAGGAGGGCGATCAGATCGCGGTCTGTATTTCCGGCGGTAAGGATTCGATGCTGATGGCAAAGCTTTTTCAGGAGCTCAAGCGGCACGACAAATTTGACTTTGATGTCAGATTTCTGGTCATGGATCCCGGGTACAAAGCAGAGAACAGACAGCTGATCGAACATAATGCAAAGCGCCTGAACATTCCGCTGACCATTTTTGAGTCCGATATCTTTGAATCAGTTTTTCATATAGAAAGTTCTCCCTGTTACCTGTGTGCCAGAATGCGGCGCGGACACCTGTACAGCAAGGCAAGGGAACTAGGCTGCAACAAGATCGCACTCGGGCATCATTTTGATGATGTCATCGAGACGATCCTGATGGGAATGCTGTATGGTGCGCAGGTGCAGACCATGATGCCCAAACTTCACAGCACGAATTTTGAGGGAATGGAACTGATCCGTCCGATGTACCTGATCCGGGAGGAGCACATCAAGGCGTGGCGGGATCACAATGACCTGCACTTTCTGCAGTGCGCGTGCAAGTTCACGGAGAACAGCGCTTTTCGCGGTGACTTGGAGAACACCTCAAAGCGCCGGGAAGTCAAGGAGCTGATCCGTCAGCTTGCACGAATCAACCCGTTTGTAGAAAATAATATTTTTAAAAGTGTTGAAAATGTGAATCTGAGTACTATAATAGCATATAAGCAGGACGGCGTGCGGCATCATTTTCTTGATGGCTATCTGCCGTCAAAATCCGGCGGAATGCAGCATAACATATCACGGGAGACGGCGCCGCAGGAGGAGCGCGTGCAGGACAGCCTGATGTGCAGCACAGGCAATGCAGGAAACAAAGATACCGGGGATCATGGTACAGCCTGCATGACGGCACAGGGGAAAACACAGGAGGACAAGCTTGCGTACTTAAAGGAACATCTGCGGCAGCTTGGCAGTGTGGCAGTGGCTTTTTCGAGCGGTGTGGATTCGACGTTCCTGTTGAAGGTGGCGCATGAAGTGCTGGGGGAGAATGCGGCTGCGATCACTGCGAGATCATGTGTATTTCCGGACAGGGAGACTGCGGAGGCGGATGCATTCTGTGAGAAAGAGGGGATCGTGCAATACATCTATGAGGCGGATGAGCTTGCGGTCGAGGGATTTTCTGACAATCCGCCCAACCGCTGTTATCTGTGCAAGAAGGAGCTTTTGAAGGGGATCATGGGAATCGCGCAGGAGCGAGGATTTCGCTATGTGATAGAGGGCTCTAACATGGACGACACAGGCGATTACCGCCCTGGCTTGCAGGCGGTCGCGGAGCTGGGGGTCAAAAGTCCGCTCAGGGACGCAGGACTCTACAAGCAGGAGATCAGGGATCTGTCCCGAAGGTATGGTTTAAATACATGGGATAAGCCGTCCTACGCCTGCCTTGCATCGCGTTTTGTGTACGGTGAGACGATCACGGAGGAGAAACTTTGCATGGTGGAGATGGCAGAGCAGCTTTTGATGGACAAGGGTTTTAGACAGGTGCGTGTGCGGATTCACGGCACGCTGGCGAGGATCGAGGTGCCTGTGTCAGATTTTGACCGCATCATGCAGGAGGATATCCGAGCGGAGGTCGCAGACAAGTTTCACGAGTACGGTTTCAGCTATGTGACTTTTGACCTGCAGGGGTATCAGATGGGTAGTATGAATAAAACAGCGCTTTTGGGCGTGAGATAGCCGGGAAGGAGACAGGGACGCAATGGAGGATCAGTTTTCTAGGACAGAACTTCTGGTGGGATCCGAGGGGATCGAGAGATTAAAAAATTCCCGTGTTGCCGTGTTTGGGATTGGCGGCGTGGGCGGCTATGTGGTGGAGGCGCTCGCGCGGAGCGGCGTGGGGACGCTGGACCTGATCGATAACGACAGGGTGTGTCTCACCAACCTGAACCGACAGATCATCGCGACACACAGCACGATCGGTGAATACAAGGTCGACGCGGCAGAGAAACGTGTCCATGACATCAACCCGAAAGCAGTCGTCAATACATACAAAACTTTTTATCTGCCGGAGACAGCAGCGGAATTTCATTTTGATGCATATGATTATGTGGTGGATGCGATCGATACTGTGACTGGGAAGATCGAGCTGATCCTGCGGGCGGAGGAAACGCACACACCGATCATCAGCTCCATGGGAGCGGGAAACAAGACGGACCCCGCAGCTTTCAAAGTGGCGGACATTTACCAGACAAGCGTCTGCCCTCTGGCAAAGGTGATGCGCCGCGAGCTGAAAAAAAGAGGGATTTCAAAATTGAAAGTGGTCTATTCAGAGGAGGTTCCGATAGCGCTGCACAGTGATGAAGGGGACACTTCTTTGGAAAAAAGGCGCACGCCTGGAAGCATCGCGTTCGTGCCGTCGGTGGCGGGACTGATCATAGCAGGCCAGGTGGTCAATGATCTGTTGCGCAGCAGCGTGTCAACACAGCATCACACAGGAAGGAAATAGGCAATTATGGTATATGAGAAGCTGCTAAACGAGATTTATGCGGTGGTTTCCTTAAAATATCTATGGCGTGGCTACAAGCCGTCTTTTGTCAAGAGCGAGTCGCCGGACTGGATCAACGAGACGATGGATATGGGGCTGGAGGTCAGTCAGGCGCTGCTGCCCGACGACGGGCAGACCAAGAACTTTATCGAGCAGTATCTGGGCTGCCTGAAGGAAGAGCTTCCGCCTGCTGCGCTGGATCGATATGGAGAGCGCCTGAATTTTTATAATGGCAGGTTTTGGGCTGTCCTGCCTGATGATCCCGGGCATCAGGACTACCTGTACAAGGCAAAGTACAGGTTTGATAAGAAACTTGAGAAGCTCAACACCAGCTACCAGCAGAGACGGTATAATGGGCTTTATCTGTTTCTGCATCCCGGGGACGAGAACGATATCGACGTGAAACATCTTTACGGATATATGGAGGAGAAACAGAAAACCTGTGCGCAGTGTTTTGACTGGGTATTCCTCAACTGCAGGAAGGTGATCTACGTCTGCAGCTATATAGAACACGGGGTAGAACCGATCGTGCTGCCGCAGAACGCCGCAGATTTTCTGAACACAGAATCAGAGTACCTGCGGTACTGTGGAACCTGGGAGAACGGTGTGTCCCTGGAGGAAGCCACAGATCTGTTCCGGCAGAACAGGGTGTGATCTTCAAAAAATGTTAAGGGAGGAAAACAAATGTACCGTGAGATCGCAAAATTAATCATGTATGGTGATATGGACAAGGACTGCATCCTGTATCAGTTTGGGGAGATATTCCGCCGTTTTGACGAAAAGACAAGCTCTCAAACGCCGCTGATCAAGGATATCTACACACAGCTCAAGCGGCTTTTGATCGTCGCTACGGATTATGGATTTGACTGTAATCTATGGCATAATTATCTTACTTTTTATCTGGTGACGAATGAAAATCCGTTCAGTATTACCTGTGAGAAGGTGGGCGCCAACGACGGTAGTGTCAACCACTTTGCCAAGAATGATTTCAGGGTGTTCAAGAATCTGTTTGATTTTGATTTCTCTGAGATTGAGAGAGCGCTTGGCATAGACTGTTTTTCGCAGCTCTCTGACTACAAGGCGATTGGCAAGAAAGAACTGATGTACAACAAAAATGTCAGCGAGAAAATCACTGCGCTGAGCGCCCAGCTTGAAAAGGCGGCGGATGAAAATGAGTTTTTTGAGTGTGTGACATCATTTTACAAGGATTTTGGTGTGGGAATGTTCGGTCTGAACAAGGCGTTCCGCATCAAGGACAAGGCGGATGGGGAGATAGAATTTCTTCCGATCAACAACATGGACAAAGTGATGCTCGATGACCTTGTCGGGTATGAGATACAGAAAAAGAAGCTTGTCGACAATACCAGGGCATTTGTGGCAGGCAGAAAGGCGAACAATGTGCTGCTGTTTGGCGACAGCGGAACCGGTAAGTCTACCAGCGTCAAGGCGATCGTAAACGCCTTTTATCCGCAGGGACTTCGCATGATCGAGATCTACAAGCATCAGTTCAAGGATCTGTCTAATGTGATCGCGCATATCAAGAACCGGAATTATAAGTTTGTGATCTACATGGACGATCTGTCATTTGAGGAGTTTGAGATCGAGTACAAATTCCTCAAGGCGGTGATCGAGGGCGGTGTGGAGACGAAGCCGGATAATATACTGATCTACGCGACATCGAACCGCAGGCATCTCATCAAGGAGACCTGGAACGACAGAAGCGACGTGGAGGTCGACAATGGCATGCACCGCTCCGATACGATGGAGGAGAAGCTCTCGCTGGTAAATCGTTTTGGCGTCACGATCAACTACTCAAAACCTACGCAGAAGGAGTATTTTAATATCGTGCTCGAGCTCGCGCGCAGACAGGGGATCGAGATGTCGGACGAGGAGCTCAGAGCCGAGGCGAACAAGTGGGAATTGAGTCATGGAGGTATCTCAGGGCGCACCGCACAACAGTTTGTCAATTATCTGGATGGACAGAACGGGGAGAAGTAGGCTTTATTGCAGGAAATGTGCATAAATAATTGCGCAATATGGCAGTGTTTTCCTGTCAAATATAGTAAGGAACTGTAGAAAAATAATTGACGCATCTTGACTTGTCTATTTCTCCGATTATGCATATCAAAAAGCCTCGCCGTAGCCCGCTACGCCTACGTTTTTTGCTATACATCCTCGAAGAAATATCCTGCGCAAGTTGCATCGATTATTTCCCTACAGATCCTAAAGGTAACGCAAAATTAGAACAGGGCATTGTAAAGTGCCGGGAAAATGGGTTATAATCAAATACATGGATTTGATTACCATAAACTGATGAAGAAGGAAAAATAAACATGGGTATAACATCGATTTTATCGTTACTTAGCGGAGTGGCGCTTTTCCTGTTTGGTATGTCCCTTATGGGAGATGGACTGAAAAAGGCGGCAGGTGAAAAACTGGAGCTGATACTGTATAAGCTGACCAACACGCCGATCAAGGGAGTGCTCTTGGGGACGGCGGTCACTGCGATCATACAGTCCTCGTCGGCGACGACAGTCATGGTCGTGGGTTTCGTCAACTCGGGCATGATGAAAGTAGCGCAGGCAATTGGTATCATCATGGGAGCAAACATCGGTACGAGTATCACCGGATGGATACTCTGTCTGTCTTACATAGAGGGCTCTAACGGGATCGCACAGCTTTTGTCCACCACTACGATCTCGGCAGTGGTCTCCATTATCGGTATTTTGTTCAAGATGATCTCCAAGAAGAGCACCTACAAAAATATCGGTGACATCATGCTTGGATTTTCGATATTGATGTTCGGTATGCAGAGCATGAGCGGTGCGGTGTCCCCGCTGAAGGAAAATCCGCACTTTGTCAATACGCTCACCATGTTTTCCAATCCGTTTATGGGTATCCTGGTCGGTATCGCGTTCACGGCAGTGCTCCAGAGCGCGTCCGCGTCGATCGGTATCCTGCAGGCGCTCTCCGTCACAGGGGCGATCTCGTTTGCATCTGCGTTTCCGATCACGCTCGGTATCGGTGTGGGTGCTGCGTGTCCGGTGCTGCTGTCATCGATCGGCACGAACAAAAACGGCAAGAGAACAGCGCTCATCTATCTGATGAATGACCTGTTTGGCATGATCTTCTGGGCGGTAGTGTTCTACTCGGTCAACGCGATCGTCCGGTTTGACTTTCTGGATATGACGATGAGTCCGATCGCGATCGCGATCTTAAATACGGTATTCCGAGTGGCTACAGTAATGATCCTGTTTCCGTTTATCAAGTGGATCGAGAAGGTTGTGTTTACACTGGTCAAAGATACCGAGGAGGACAGGGAGGAACAGGCGGATTTCGATCTGCTGGAGGAGCGTTTTCTCAAATACCCGGCACTTGCGATCGGTCAGAGCCACACCGCTATGAACGGCATGGCAAAGAAGGCAAAGAAAAATATCGCGCGCGCCATGGGGCTCTTTGAAAATTACTCGGAAGAGCGGTACAACAAAGTGCAGGAAAAGGAAAATCTGATCGATAAATACGAGGACAAGCTGGGGACATATCTCATGCAGCTGACAGGACGCGATATGACGGAAAACCAGTCGAAACAGGTGTCCATATTCCTGCATACGATCAGCGATTTTGAGCGGCTCGGCGACCATGCGGTCAATCTGTCAAAATCGGCAAACGAGCTCTACGAAAAGAAGATATCTTTCTCGGACGAGGCTACGTATGAGCTGTCGGTTCTGGGGGCTGCAGTCAAGGAGGTTCTCGAAGTTACGGTGGATTCCTTTGCGCTCGATGACGTCGAACTGGCGATCAGGGTGGAACCTTTGCGGGAACTCATCAATATGCTCTGTGATGAGCTAAAGTCAAGGCACATCACACGTCTTCGCAATGGGAAATGCGAGTTGAAACAGGGGTTTGCCTTCAATAATATCCTGACGGATTTTGAGCGGATCGGTGCACACTGCTCCAACGTGGCGATCGCGCTGCTGGAGTCGGAGGCGGAGGACTTTGACACGCACGAGTACCAGAAGAGTATCCGCGAGATGAACAACCGTATGTACAGGGAGCTCTATGAGGCTTATGAGATGAAATATGATATCAACAAGTCCAAAAAGGCGAAAAAGGCGAAATAAGAAAATGAATGCATGGTGAAGGAACTGTGTCTGAACTATGGAGGGGGACGTATGACAGCTGCACTTATTTTGTCAGGAGGAAGCGGTGTCCGTCTGGGCGCAGACATTCCCAAACAGTACATCGAAGTCAATGACAGACCAGTCATTTCTTACTGTATCGAGCGCTTGTCCTGCCACGAAGAGATCCATGCGATCCAGATCGTGGCAGCAAATGAGTGGCAGGAGGCGATCGGTGGCTGGCTCGAGATCTATGATATCAATCGTAAATTCCGTGGTTTCTCTCTTCCGGGGGAGAATCGTCAGCTGTCCATCTGTCACGGGCTGGCGGATATCAGAGAGTACGCAGATGATTCCGACATCGTTCTGATCCACGATGCGGCGAGACCGCTGCTCTCGGAGCGGATGATCACGGAATGTGTGAGAGCGATGGAAGGGCACGATGGTGTTATGCCGGTACTGCCCATGAAGGATACAGTGTACAGGAGTACAGACGGAAAGACTGTCAGCGAATTGCTGGAAAGAACGCAGATCTACGCAGGACAGGCGCCGGAAGCCTTTCGGATCGGACTGTACTATGAGGCGAATCAGCGGCTTTGTCCAGACAAGATCAGGCAGATCAACGGTTCGACAGAGCCCGCAGTCATGGCAGGTATGGATGTAGCCATGATTCCCGGTGATGAGGGCAACATCAAGATCACGACCAAAAGCGATCTGGAGCGTTTCCGCAGGCTGGCGGCGGAGCAGGTAAGGAGTAGATGCGATCAATGAAAGCATGGGTTTTGCGCGATATCAATGAGATATATTATGAGGAAGCGGACAGACCAGGACCGTCGGAGAACGAAGTGCTTGTCGCCGTAAAGGCGGCGGGTATCTGCGGTTCGGATATCCCGAGGATCTACAGGACCGGTGCGCATGTGCATCCGCTGATCCCTGGACATGAATTTTCGGGGCAGGTCATTCAGGTAGGAAAAAATGTAGATCAAAAATGGATGGATCAGCGTGTCGGTATCTTTCCGCTGATTCCCTGTAACAATTGTGCAGCGTGTCAAAAACGGCACTATGAGCTGTGCCGTAGTTACAGCTATCTCGGATCGCGCAGGGACGGCGGTTTTGCGGAGTATGTCACAGTGCCTGCGTGGAATCTGATAAAGCTGCCGGACAACGTGTCATACAGACAGGCGGCGATGATGGAGCCGATGGCAGTGGCGGTTCATGCGATGCGAAACGCGCTTTTGGGTGATGCAGACCGGAACAGGTCGATCGCGGTCTGTGGGTTTGGCACCATCGGAATTCTGCTTGCCATGTTTCTGACGGAAGCAGGATATTCTGATCTGTATGTGATCGGCAATAAAGATTTCCAGAAGGAGATGGCAGCAAAGCTTGGAATTGACAGAGCACATTTTTATGACGATCAGAATGGCGGTGCACGCGAATGGCTGATGGCACAGACACAAGGTGCCGGCGTCGATGTTTTCTTTGAATGTGTGGGGAAAAATGAGACTGTCACAAGTGCGGTCATGGGAACGGCGCCGGGCGGGACGGTTCAGCTTGTCGGGAATCCGGTTTCGGATATGGTATTTGAGAAAAATGTCTACTGGAAGATCCTTCGCGACCAGCTGACAGTCATAGGCAGCTGGAATTCCTCGTTCATGCATGATAAAAAGGACGACTGGAACTATGTGATCGACAGGTTCCAAAGCGGGAGGATCCACCCGGAACAGTGCATCACGCACAGCTTTTCACTGGACAGTCTGGAGCAGGGATTGCTGATCATGCGTGACAAGACACAGGAGTATGTCAAAGTGATGATGGAGATAACAGATCAGGAAGTGTGAAACTTTTGTGCGACAATGTTGTTAAGAACGTATATTCGAAAATGTAGGTCAAAAAGCAGACACTGCATGCGGGGTCAGGGCTTTTGACCTACATGATCGGACGTATTGACAAACGCGTTCAGTGATTTCCTGCTGTATCTTATTCTTATAGCGCCTGTTCGTGAAGATGACTGTAAAATTGGATCAGCTGTTCTAGCTGGAGCCGCTTTGCGTCCATGGTGGGGTGTACATAACGGTTTAAAGTGATCTTGACATCAGAGTGTCCTAAGATCTCGCTGAGGCTTTTGACATCAATACCTTTTTCCACACAGTTAGTCGCAAATGTGTGGCGCAGGATATGAAAGTTTCTTTCGGAGATCAGGGCTTCTTTCAATACTCTTTTGAACTGATACTGCATTGTTCTGGGTTCTAGCGGTTTTTCCCCGCCGAAGATGTACGGATGGTCATTGGGGGGGAGTTTGTCGAGCATATTCAGGAGTTCGCCAGATACAGGAATGATCCTCTTGGAGCAGCCGCTTTTGGGGGCGCTCTCTAGAAGGTTTGTTTTGGCCGTTTCGTCTGTCAGCCCTAGGGTTGTGATGCGCTGTACTGTATGGTTTATGGTTATGGTTTCATTTGTGAAGTCAATGTCTGACCATTTCAGGGCACATATTTCGCCCAGACGCAGTCCCAGACATAATGAAAAAGATATTGCTATCTTGTATTTATCTATATTGGTGTAAATACAGCCAAAAAGTTTTGCCTGTTCCGCCAGGGAAAGTGTTTCGATCAGTTTTTTTTCCGAGTGGACAGACATTCTTGTCAATGTTGGAACGCTTACACGATAATGGATGTTCGCATAGCGCAGGATCTGGTTTGCTACACAGAAAATGCTTTTTTGCAGATTTTCGGATAGGTTGTCTGAAATCTCTGCCTGCAGCTGGATCTCTGAAATCTCTGACAGGGGACAGTCCCCTAACAGACCGGCGAGGTGTGTCCGATAGACTGTGTCGTATTTGATGTAAGTCGAATATTTGCATTTTTCCCGGATCAATCCGAGCCATTCATTGGCGGCCTGTGAAAATAAGGCTGCGCTGTCCATTTCATTTAAACTGCTGCCCGGAATGATCTTCTGGGTGGTCAGCTGTTTGATCGTAAGCTTCTCCCGGACTTCGGCATATGTGTGCCCGTATACAGAGCGGTATACATATTCCTGTTTTTCCTCGTGATATACCTTGTAGCGTCCTTCCCATCTGCCATCGTTTTTCCGACGTCTGATGTTTTCTCCATGTCTTCCCATAGTTTTCTCCTTTGTATAAATGTATTATCAAAATCCCATGATCCAGACAGTGCAGTGTTCGTGGCTCATGCGACTATTGATCGAGTTCTTTTTAATATTTATTTTAATATAGAGAAGACAACGCTAAAAATCAAAGATAGAGTCTTTTATGGAAGGCTATACGGACAGAAATTGGAAGCTGTGAGTGGGATGGACTGTTTTAGGTATATTGTATAAAAAGCAATATTGGTATATAGTTATAAGAAACAAATGAAGATTGAGAGTATGCACTATGAATGAGAACAAAGGATACGATACTGTGAAAAAACGCTACAGAAAGCTGGACGGCATCCGCGGCATCGCGCTGCTGAACATGATCGCGTACCACGCCATATGGGATCTGGTCTATCTGTATCACCTTGACTGGAGCTGGTACAAGTCGGAAGGCGCGTATATCTGGCAGCAGGGAATCTGTTGGACTTTTATCTTTCTGTCAGGGTTTTGCTGGTCACTTGGCAGCCGCACATGGAAGCGTGGCATTACCGTCTTTCTGGGAGGCGCAGTGATCACACTGTTGACTGTGATAGTCATGCCGCAGAGCAGGGTCGTTTTTGGTGTGCTGACGCTCATAGGCTCCTGTATGCTGGTGCTGAATGTACTTGACAAGTGGATCTGCAGGGTTCCGGCAGCCGTTGGACTGTCAGTCAGCGGGTTCTTGTTCTTCATGACGAGGAATGTCAATGAGCGGTATCTCGGTTTTGAGAAGTGGAATTTTATCAGTATTTCCGACCGATTGTATCAGAATGCTTTTACGGCTTATCTTGGTTTTCCCGATAGGGCATTTTACTCGACAGATTATTTTTCGCTGATCCCGTGGGTGTTTTTGTTCACTGCGGGGTATTTTACCTTTCATATTTTCAACAGAAAAAAGTGTATGCACTTTTTTGAGGACAGTGTATGGCGGACGGCAGAGTGGCTGGGCAGACATTCTTTTGCGATCTATATGCTGCACCAGCCGGTCATCTATGCGCTGTTAGAAGCAGTGTTCTGGGTGCGGAATCAAATTTAGGAGGGGAAGAAGATGGGATATTTTCCCTTTTTTGTGGAAATCGGGGAGCAGAGCGGCCTGGTGGTGGGCGGCGGCAGGGTTGCGCTCCACAAGCTGCAGAAGCTGCTGCCGTATGAGCCGAGGTTGACGGTAGTGGCACCCGTGATTTCGGAGGAACTGGGGCAGTTTGCCCTGGAAAATGACATATGTGTCATAAATAGAGGATTTGAGCCCGGGGATCTGACAGGGAGGCACTTTGTCATCGCTGCATCGGACGACAGAGAGGTGAATGCAGCGATCGGAAGACTGTGCAGGGAGAAGGGGATCCTCGTCAATGTTGTGGACGACAAAACGGCGTGCGGCTTTATCTTTCCGTCGCTTGTCAAGGCGGGAAAACTCAGCATCGGGATCTCGACTGCGGGTGCAAGTCCGGCAGCTGCGGCTGCGCTTCGGAGTCAGATCGCGTCCCAGATACCGGCAGATATGGAAGAGATCCTGGATTATCTGGATCGTCTGCGGCGGCTCGCGAGGGAGCATATCGCGGACGGCGGACGGCGCGCGGCGTTTTTGAGGGACATGGCGGAGCTGTGTATGGATGCAGGTGCAGTGTTTGACGAGCAGGAGACGATGCAGAGGATCGCAGAATACACGCAGGACAGGCAGCAGGAGTCTGTGGGAAGTGTGGAGGGCGTGCTGCTTGTCGGTGCGGGCTGCGGCAGCTATGACCTGATCACGCTGCGGGGGCTTCGCGCGATACGGCGCGCAAGGGTTCTGGTATATGACGATCTGATCGATCGGAGGCTTCTGGAGTATGCTTCGGAGAGCTGCGAGCGGATCTATGTGGGAAAGAGGAGCGGCAGGCACAGTATGCCGCAGGAGGAGATCAACGGGCTGCTCGTGCAAAAGGCGCAGGAGGGCGGTCTGGTAGTTCGTTTAAAGGGCGGGGATCCGTATGTGTTCGGCAGGGGAATGGAGGAGCTGCGAGCACTCCGCGAGGCAGGCATCCGTGCAGACTATGTTCCCGGCATCACCTCCTGCATCGCGATCCCTGCATTTGCAGGGATTCCGGTGACGCACAGGGAGGTCAGCAGGAGCTTTCATGTCATCACAGGGCACACAGCTGGCGGCGGGCTTGCGCAGGATATTGATTTTGCGGCTCTTGCACGGCTAGAGGGAACACTTGTGTTTTTGATGGGACTCGGGCACCTGGCACAGATCGCGGAGGCGCTGATGCGGGCGGGAAAGGAAGCCTCCACGCCGGCGGCAGTGGTACACGGCGGTTTTGACTCGGCTGTCACGACAGTGAGGGGACAACTCTCGGACATCGCGGCAAGGGCGGATGCGGCGCTGATCCAGCCGCCGGCAGTGATCGTCGTGGGAAATGCCGTGGATATCCTGGGTGAATGAGTGCAGGTTCATTTTCGGGTTGTATGTAGTCACAAATTTATGTTATAATGAACACGAAAACAATGGGCGGCACAGACCGCCTGCGGGTTAGGAAATGTTCACAGATACCATGTGCTGCCTGTGCAGGATATTTGCCGACAGTTCCTTTGGGTAATGAGGATTATAGCGATGTACAATGAGCGTAGAAAAAGAAGCAGCGTCAGGACAAGCCTGCTGCTGTCTGTCGTGCTGGTCATCATCTGTGTCTGCAGTATGGCAGGAGGTATCGGCATATCACATGTGCACGGTGCGCAGAAACGCACGGTGAAGGTCGGATTCTTTCCGATGGAAGGCTACAATGAAAAAAATGAGGACGGCACCTACAGCGGCATGGATGTGGAGTATCTGGAGACACTCTGTGACTACGTGAGCTGGGAGATCGAGTATGTGGATTGTGACAGCTGGGATGACGCGCTGCAGCGCCTTGCGGACAAAAAGATCGATCTGGTCGGTTCCGCGCAGTTTTCCAGCAAGAGGGCGGAGATCTATCAGTATGCCAATCTTGCGAGCGGTTACACGTTTGGAACGATCGCGGTAAACGGTGGGAGCAGTATTCCCTATGAGGATTTTGACGCGATGGATCAGATCACGTACGGCGTCGTGAAGACGTATGTCAGAAAGGCTGAGTTCTACGAGTATCTTTCTGATCATGGCATCCATAATCCGAAGGTGAACGAGTATGACAGTACTGCGGAACTGCAGGCCGCTCTTGCAGAACAAAAGATCGATGCGATGGTGCATTCCCTGACAGAGATCAGGGACGGACAGCGGATCATCGGACGTTTTGCGCCGATGCCGATCTACTATATCTCATATAAGGGAAATGACGAGGTGATGCGGGAGTTAAATCAGGGTATCGCGGATATCAAGATGAAACGTCCGGATCTCGAGAATGAGCTGATCACGAAATACTATGACAGCAGGATGGATCACACGATATTGTTGTCCCAGGATGAAAAGGATTACATCGAGGAGAAGAAGAGTATCACTGTCGGCTATTTTGATGGGTACTATCCGTTTTCGTACGAAATTGACGGAGTGTATCACGGGCTGGCAAAGCAGGTGCTCGATGAGGTGTCCGTGATCACCGGACTTGCGTTCAGCTATGTCAAAATGTCAAACATGGACGAGGCGAAACAGGCGCTGACTGACGGCAGGATCGATCTTCTCGATTACTGTGGGGACACGCCCAAGAGCTTGAGAAACTCCGGTGTGGTGGTGACAAAGGCGTATGCGAAGGTGCCGCATGTGATCATCATGGACCGGGACAGCACTGCCAACGAGATCAGAGTTCTGGCAGCTGTGAACAATGGTGATGATGAGGACAATATCGCGCTGCTGGTGAACGAGGATGCACAGATCCTGATCTTTGACTCGCAGTTGGAATGCCTTTATGCTGTAAACAGAGGCGAGGCGGACGCCGCGTTCTGTGACGGCTATCTGTCGGAGTATCTGCTCGGATCGGATCTGAGGCTGAACAAGCTTGAGATCCGCAGTGTACTAAATGACACGCATGTCATATATATGGCAGTGAAGGAGGATGCAAACTCCCAGCTGCTGGGCATCCTGAACAAAGAGCTGCTCGAGGTGAGCGACAAGATGGTGAACGATTATATGCTCAAGGATAATCTCTTTGCCAAAAACAGCCTGGAGAGTTTTATCAGGACCCACAGTGTGCAGATCGTCACGATCGTGATACTCGCCGCGGTCTGCGTAGTGCTCGTGATGCTGCATATGCTCCGCGACAGCAGACGGATCCAGAAGCTGATGTACAAGGATGCGGAGCTCAATATATGGAATCTGAATTATCTGAAATACAGGGCGCAGCAGCGGCTTGCTGCGGACAAAAATCAAAAATATGCGGTCGCATATTTGGATATATGCCAGTTCAGGCGGTACAATACTCTGTATGGATGGCATGCAGGGCAGAAGATCCTGGAGCTGCTGGTGTGCGTGCTGGCTGAAAATATTGACAGCGATAAGGAGCTGTATGCCAGAAGCCAGGGGGATCACTTCGTGCTGTTCGTGCGGTATGACAAGCTGGCTGATCTGGAGGCGAGGCTGGCAGAGCTGGAGGAGAAGATCACGCAGCGTATCTATGAGACGGCAGATATGCGGATGCCCATCACCATGGGCGTGTGCTGCATCCCGCCGGGAAGCGATGATATGCAGGTGGCGATATCTTATGCGATACAGGCGTCCGATCTGTTAAAAAACAGCTACAGCAATGAGATCAGGATCTATGATGAAAACCTTCGTGTCCAGTTGAAGGAGAATCATGACAGGGAAAAACTGTTGGAGTCTGTCGATATCAATAAGGATTTCGTAGCGTTTTATCAGCCCAAAGTGGATATCAGGAGCGAGCAGATCGTGGGCGCGGAGGCGCTTGTGCGCTTCAAGGATCCGACGGATAACGGCGCGATCAGGGCACCGGGATATTTTGTGCCGTATTTTGAGCAGACTGGAAGGATCACGGAGATTGACTTCTTTGTCATGGAATGTGCATGTAAGCTGCTGAGACGTCGAATGGACGAGGGGAAGCGGGTCGTTCCGATCTCCTGCAATTTTTCGAGGATCCATTTCACCAAGGAGAATTTCCCGGAGCAGTTTGAAGCCGTGATGGACAAATACCGGATCCCTAAGGAATATATCGAAGTTGAGATCACGGAGACGCTCGTTGTGGAGGAGCTTCAGCAGAATAAGGTGAAGGAGACGGTCGAGATCCTGCGCAAAAAAGGGATCCGACTATCGATCGACGATTTTGGCTCAGGCTATTCGTCGCTCGGCGTGTTTGAGCAGATCCCGGCATCTGTCATCAAACTTGACCGCTCGTTCTTGCTGAATAATGAGAACCGTGTGAGACAGGTAAAAATCATGAAGAATATCGTGAACCTGGCGCAGGATCTGGATGCGCAGGTGGTCTGTGAGGGAGTTGAGAATGAGAACGACACAGAGCTTATGATGGAGATCGGCGCCTATGTGGCACAGGGGTACCGCTACAGCAAGCCTGTTCCGGAGGAAGTATTTGAGGAAAAGCTGGACCAGAAAATTGACAAATAATAGATCAAAAGGGAGTATAGCAATGAAAATAAGTGAAATCTTACTGAAAAATGACGTGACACTGTCCTTTGAGGTGTTTCCGCCAAAGGTCACGTCGGACTACGAGACAGTACAGAGGGCAGCGTACGGTGTTGCGAAGCTAAAGCCAGACTATATGAGCGTGACATACGGTGCAGGCGGGAGCACGCGCGGTAACACCTTAAAGATTGCCAAGGGAATCCAGGAGGAGTTCGGGGTCACGACGATCGCCCATCTGACCTGTGTCGGCGCGACGAAGGAAGGGATCCGTCAGGCGCTTGAGGAAATGAAAGCAGCAGGTATCGAAAATGTGCTCGCGCTCCGAGGGGATAAGCCAAAGGATTGCGAGGGGGATCCCTTTGCGGACTATCACTATGCGTCAGAGCTTGCAGCGGATATCAGGGCGTTTGGCGGTATGTGTATCGGTGGAGCATGTTACCCGGAAGGACACGTCGAGTCAGAGAACACGAAGGAAGACATTTTGAACCTGAAAAAGAAAGTTGACGCGGGATGCGAGTATCTGACAACTCAGATGTTTTTTGACAACAATATTTTTTACAATTTCCTCTGCAGGGTGCGGGAAGCCGGGATCGATGTGCCTGTCATTCCGGGGATCATGCCGATCACCAGACCTTCCCAGCTGAGAAGTGCAGTGAGGTTATCAGGCTGTAATGTGCCGATGCGGTTTCGGAGCATTGTGGACTGTTTTGGCAGGAATCCCGAGGCGATGCAGCAGGCGGGGATCATCTACGCGACAGACCAGATCATCGATCTGATCGCGAACGGGATCAGGCACGTTCATGTCTACTCGATGAACAAGCCGGAGGTTGTGAGGGGGATTCAGGAGAGCCTGAACAAAATCATTTAGGAAAGGCATGGAAGCCCCGTTCCCGGCATAGATTATACAAATAGACGAATTGATGGAAATATGAGGTTATGCGCAATATTTATGTTGGGGATGTGGGTGTTGCAGTGGAATATCTGCAGCTGGCTCTGAGGAGAGCAGGTTTTCCGATCGAGATCGATGGTCGGTTTGACAGGGAAACGTGCAATGCGTTGAAGGAATTTATGGGGGAGGGAGCAGGCTGCTATGCAGACAGGGCGGTGTGGGCGAAGCTGCTCCCGTACCTTAAGGGCTATACGACACATGTGATCACGGCAGGCGAGACATTGTGGGGGATCGCCGATACATACGATACATTGGTGTCTTCGATACTGACGGCAAACCCGTCAATTGACGCCATGAATTTACAGATAGGGACGCGGATCTACGTTCCTTTTTCTTTTGCGCTTGTCGACGAGAGCGTGGCGTACACGTCCAGTCTTACGGAGTTTATCCTGGAGGGACTGAGGATCCGCTATCCGTTTCTGATCTCAGGCTGCATCGGAAAGAGTGTCATGGGCAGAGAAGTGTGTTATCTACAGTTGGGAGAGGGGCAGACGCAAGTCTGCTACAGTGCCTGTTTCCACGCAAACGAGTGGATCACGACGCCGATCCTGCTCAAGTTTGCGGAGTCTTATGCAAAAGCCTACGCCGATGGGGAGGAGCTCTACGGGGAGGACACGGAGGCGCTTTATAATGAGTACAGTCTGTTCCTGGTGCCGATGGTCAATCCCGACGGTGCGGACCTCGTAAACGGAATGATCCGAAACGAGGAGTACCTCGAGCAGACGATGGCGATCGCATCAGACTATCCGGAGATTCCTTATCCTGATGGATGGAAAGCGAACATCAACGGGATCGATCTCAACCTCCAGTTTCCGGCAGGGTGGGAAAATGCCAGGGAGATCAAGTTCGCGCAGGGCTACACGTCACCGGCGCCGCGGGATTTTGTGGGGGAGGCGCCGTTGTCGGCAGTCGAGAGCATCAACATGTACCACTTCACGACAGTCCATGACTTTCAGCTGGTACTCGCCTACCACACACAGGGAGAGGTTATTTACTGGAAGTATCTCGACTACGAGCCGGAGCGCTCGAGACGCATCGCAGAATACTTCGGCAGAGTCAGCGGCTACCAGGTGGAGGAGACGCCTTATGCGTCGGGCTATGCGGGGTATAAGGACTGGTTCATCGAGGCATACAACCGCCCCGGCTACACGATCGAGGCAGGACGAGGCGTCAATCCGCTGAGAATGAGCCAGTTTCCGGAAATCTATGCGGACAACAGGCTCATCCTGGTCGGAGGCATGACGCAGCTGCGGGCGGCAGAGTGATATATAAAACTGACGTGAATCGAAACTAATCTAGCTGGTATTTATTTGTATGGTTTCATAGTATAATGTCGACAGACATTATACCCGCCCGAATGGGCATGTTCTTACCGTAATTGCGCAGCAATTATGGTATAATGTCGACAGACATTATACTCGCCCGAATGGGCATGTTCTTACCGTAATTGCGCAGCAATTATGGTATAATGTCG
>CAJUQU010000040.1 GCA_910588595.1 uncultured Lachnospiraceae bacterium
TCGACGATTACAGTGACAAGGGGGACAGCATACAGGCGAACATCACGATAAAGGACCTGATCGAACCAGGGGTTGAGTACAATTGGATCCTGATGCTCAAGATCGGAAATGATACGGTGCGGTATTACACGCGGATCATAGACAGCGATACGTATTATACGTATGAGAAATTGAGATTTGTGAAGGATTTTCACGACAAGACGTTTGACAAAGAACAGGCGAAAGACCTGGCGATGTACATGGAGTCCAACACGCGGGGGGATAATACGATACTCAGCCATGTGGACATCCACTGCAGTCTGAATCAGGTTTCGTGGGCGAACTTAAATGTCAGTCAGATCTCAGAACCGCAGATCGTTATCAGCGAGATCGAGACACAGACAGCCTCGATCCGCATGAGTTACAGGGTGCAGACCATCGAGGGAAAAAAGCGTGATGAGTACAATGTGGTAGAGTTTTTCAGGATACGCTACACGCCGGACCGGACTTATCTGCTGGACTATGAACGCAGCATGAACCAGATTTTTGATCCGGAGGCAGATGTGTATGGCAGCAACAAGATCATGCTTGGGATCAGGGACAGCGAGGTCCAGATGATGGAGAGCGACGGCGGTTCCAATCTGGCATTTGTCAATGAGAACCAGCTGTTTTGTTATCATGCTGCGGACAAAAAGCTGGCGTACCTTTTCAGCTTTTATGACGGGGATGATCCGAGGAGCAACTATGACAACCATGATATCAAGATCCTGAATGTGGACGAGACAGAGAATGTCCGCTTTATGGTTTACGGGTACATGAACCGCGGAATGCATGAGGGCAGCATAGGCGTGCAGGTGTGCGAGTACAACGGAATGCTCAACACGGTGGAGGAGCTCATATTTATACCGTACAATAAGGCGTACGCGACATTGAAGACGGATATGGAACAGCTGTCTTTCATCAACAAAAACGGGGTTTTCTATATTTATCTGGATGGCTCCATTCTCGCAGTTGATCTGATGAACCGCACATGTGAGGAGATCGCCCAGGGGCTGCAGCAGGGAAGTTTTCAGGTGTCAGATACCAACAGGATGCTCGTCTGGCAGAATTCCGCAGATGCGTATGACTGTACAAAACTGATACTGACGGATCTAAACACAGGAGAAACACAGGAGATCGAGGCTGCAGATGACGGCAGGATCCTGCCGCTTGGATTTATCGAGGAGGATCTGATCTACGGGGTGGCGCAGTATGAGGATATCCAGATGGATTTCTCGGGTTCCGTGACGTTCCCGATGAGCGTAGTCTTCATACAGGACGAACATGGGAAGATCCTTAAGACGTACAGTAGGGAAAATGTCTATGTCACAGACGCTTCCGTCGAGGAAAATCTGATCACGCTCTCACGTGTGGTAAGGCAGGAGGACGGCAGTTACACTGCCACCACCGATGACCAGATCGTCAATAATCTGGTTGAGGAGAGCGGCTATAATTCCTCCGAGCTGGTCGCGACACAGACCTATGAGAAAATAGTACAGATTGTCCTGAAAAATGCGATGGAGACCAAAAAACCCAAAAATACAAAACCGCTCCAGGTACTGTTTGAGGGTTCCAGGGAGATTGCTGTGGAGATCGAGAATCCGGTCAGCAGGTATTATGTGTATGGACGCTACGGGATCGACGGCACATTTACGCACGAGGCGGAGGCGATCAACCTTGCCTACAATATCAGCGGTACAGTGGTGAACCAGAACGGTGACTATATATGGAAGCGGACGACAAGGAGCACCCGAAATCAGATCATGGCGATCACAGGGAAGCAGCATAGTGATGCTAACTCAGACCTTGCAGTTTGTCTTGAGACGATCCTGGAGTTCTGCGGGAGTATCAAGAATGTACAGCCCATGCTGGACAGGGGCAAGACGGTGCGGCAGATCCTGGAGGAGAATATCAATGACGCGACTGTTCTCGACCTGAGAGGAGTGAGCCTGGATGCGATATTGTACTATGTCAATCAGGATATTCCTGTCCTTGTTCTGCTCGAAAATGACAGTGCGATGCTGGTGATCGGGTTTAATGAATTGAATGTAGTCGTTATGGATCCGAAGACAGGTTCTGTCTACAAGGTTGGCATGAATGATGCCACAAATATGTTCCGCCAGAACGGCAACGTGTTTATAACATACATGAGAAAAAAATAGGGCGGAATACAATTTGACAAATATATAGGAACGTTTTATAATAAAGGCATATATAATAACAGGGATGTTATGGAGGATGAGGCTCATGGGGGAGTATAAGATTCAATCAAGGAGGAAACTGATATGCGTATAGTAGAGAAGGTACTGTACGGATTTGGTGGCTTGTTGGCGCTTATACTTCTTTTTATTGCGATCTGCCACTACAATCCGGAACTGGCGGTAAGGATAGGCGTTGATCTGAGAGCGGAGGCGGGAGAACATCGTGTCAATGATGTGGCTGCAGTGAATACGACTGTGACATTGGGGACGCTTCCGGCAGCACAGAACACACGTACACAGAATGACAGCACGCTGACGGGCACTGCGGCACCGGCAGGAAATACAAGGACTGTGGATGACGATGCGCAGGGCAAATTAAAGGTTCCCGGAAAAGTTGCAGGGCTGAGCGGTTATATCCCGGTCAAGGCGACCGGTACAGAGATCTCACAGAATAAGGCGGACGAGATCGCAAAGGAGCTCAGCAAGGGCGAGACAGGCAGCAGCCTGACCTTTGACAGTGAGATCTATCCGTATTATGCGATCATTAACGAGACGCAGAGAGCAGTTTACAGGCAGATCTATGCCAATGCAAATGCACAGAATAAGCACTTCGCGCCTGTGGAGGACATCACGGCGAACGATCTGAAAAACGCGTTTACATCCGTGGTGAACGATCACCCGGAACTGTTTTGGGTCGATACTGCGTTCAGGTATCAGTATACGCCTAAGGGAAGTGTTGCGGACATTACGCTGGTGTTCAATGTTACTGCCAACAATCTCGAATCGTCGAAGGCAGAGTTTGAGGCGGGTGCAAAACGGATTATAGATGAGACATATGGAAGTTACACAGATTACGACAAGGAACGGATCGCTCACGACGCGTTGATCAGCAAGGTGAAATACGACGCGAATGCGCCGATGAACCAGAGTGCGTACAGTGCACTTGTATATGGGAGGACTGTGTGTGCCGGCTATGCGAGGGGGCTGCAGTATGTGTTGCAGCAGCTTGACATTCCCTGCTATTATGTGACGGGTTATGCCGGGGAGCATCATGCATGGAATATCGTGAAACTCAGTGATGGATATTACAATGTCGACAGCACATGGGATGACACGGATCCAAACACTTACGATTACTTTAATTGTTCGGATGAAGATTACGCATCACATCATGTGAGGCGGGATCTGGCGATCTACCTACCGGCGTGCAATGGCAACCGTTACAGCGGGCTGGAAGTCAATCCGTCGGTGACGCCGCCGACGACCACGACGCCACCGACAAGTACAAATACGAATACGAATACAAACACCACCACTACGACGACCACGACAACACCGTCAAACAACACGACCACGGATCAGAGCACAGCAACGAATACGGATTCGATAACGGTGGTTACAGTACGCGGCGGCGGGGACGAAAATTATATCGACAATGTTACTGATTACTTTAATGCATGTTTTGATGCAATGATCGACAGGGATGACGAAGTCATAACATTTGACCTGATCATTACAGACAAAAAGCTCTGGAACAATATTTATAAGGCATATGACAAAGGAGACTGTCAGGAGGGATATATTGACCGCTATCTTGTCGAGAAGCACAAAAATGCGTGCAGCATGTGGGTGGAAGCAGTGCCGCGGACGGATGGAAGTTATCTGCTGAGACACCGCGCAGTGATCAGCTAGAGCGTTTTTCAGGGGATGTTAGAAATGTTGTTGACATTATATAACGGTTGTGATAAGGTAATAATACATCACAAAAGAGGAAACACGTTCAAAATAGGAGGTGACTGGTATGACTGAGGCAAATAGTGTAATGGACAGGTTTATGGAGAAGTTAGGTAACGACGAGTTTACAAAAGAGAATCAGCCTAATAATGGACCGGAGATCAGTCAGAATTTTATAGATGAGCAGGTGCAGTCATATTCCAAACTCCTAAAGTCAGGGATTGTAGAGGCTGCATTGAACAAGTAAAGATTATATTTAAAATCAAAAAGGAACAAGAGTGCAAACTCTTGTTCCTTTTTTGCCTTAGTATCGCCTGTCTATTAGCCAAAATATCTCTTTAACAGACCTTCAAACGCCTTGCCGTGTCTAGCCTCATCTCTTGCCATCTCATGAACCGTATCATGGATCGCGTCAAGATTTGCAGCTTTCGCACGCTTTGCAAGGTCAAACTTGCCAGCCGTAGCACCGTTCTCAGCTTCCACACGCATCTCAAGGTTCTTCTTGGTAGAGTCTGTCACAACCTCACCCAAAAGTTCTGCGAACTTGGCAGCGTGCTCTGCCTCTTCCCAAGCAGCCTTCTCCCAGTACAGACCGATCTCTGGATAACCCTCTCTGTGCGCTACCCTTGCCATGGCGAGATACATACCGACTTCTGTGCACTCACCGTTAAAGTTTGCCCTTAAGTCTGCCATGATATCCTCGCTGACGCCCTTGGCAACACCGACAACATGCTCAGCCGCCCATGACATCGCACCATCCTGTGCCTTGAATTTGTCAGCGGGTGCATTACACTGCGGGCATCTCTCCGGTGCGCTGTCTCCCTCATAAACATAACCACATACAGTACATACAAACTTCATTTTAAAATCCTCCTTTTTATCAATTAGGAAAACAAAATTAATATTTTTTGTCTTCCTTACAGCCAGATCAATTTATCATTCACTCGTCCATAAACGTAGTGAGAGCTGTTTTCCATGACCTCGATCAAAATCACAGATCATGATCCCTGGTCAAGACATTTTCTGCAAATGCCATAAAAGTAAAGCCTATGTCCGTGTATCAATCCGTTGAAATCCCTGGCTGCCTCCGCGTCGATCGCAGGAAATCCACTGTGTTCCATCGGCAGGTCAATAACTGCATTGCAGCAGCTGCACACAAAATGGTAGTGCGGATTGGTATTGTAATCAAAATGATCAATACCCAGGATCCCGAAACTGTGTTTTGCGATCATGCCGGCATCTGCCAGTTGGTTTAGATTGCGGTACACAGTGCCAAGACTAATATTAGGAAATTCTTCCTTGACACTGGAATAGACTAGTTCAGCAGTCGGGTGATCCCTGCGCGACTGCAGGAAGGAGAGAATAGCTGCCCGCTGGCGGCTGTATTTCATGCTCATATAACTCCCCCGCCTTTCTTTGGGAACACACGAAACATCTCTTGGATCATTATCTATAAATCAGTAATGATTACTGTTATTATAATCAGTCTATTTCAAAATGTCAATAGCTAATTTTGCTTCTGATTAAAAAAAAATTAAGAAATAACCAAACTACTATATTTTCAGGGCGGATATGCTATACTAATTCTATAATTACACGGACACATCTTTTTTATGCACAAAAACATGAGTTGGGATATCATATGAGTTTGGGCATAAAAGATCTGAAGCTGGAATGGAGACGGTATGAGTATATGAATAGGAAAACACATATCAAGCTCAAGACAAAGATGATGATACTGTTTCTGGCGATCATAATTGTGCCGCTGTTGTGTGGTATCATGGTATTTGTGGGTTACGGATATTATGAAAACATCGACATGCTGCATGAGCTGAGCAAGAAGGATATCATGATCGGTGCCATAGTGAACAGGCGGCTGCTGCAGCATATGGCGATCGCGATGATGGTCATACTGATCCTGACGAGCGGCATTATCACGGCGTGGCTCAACCGGGATGTCTACAAACCGCTCAAGGAGCTGAGTGTTGCGATGCAGCACATATCCGTGGGAGATTTTGACTATCACATGAACGGTGGACGCGGGGATGAGATCGGAACGCTCTTTGAGAATTATGAGCAGATGCGCCTCCAGCTCAAGGAGAGTGAGGAGGAGAAAGCCCAGAATGAAAAGAAGTCAAAAGAACTTGTGAGCAACATCTCCCACGATCTCAAGACGCCGATCACTTCGATCAAGGGTTATGTCGAGGGGATCATGGACGGCGTTGCGAACACGCCGGAAAAGATGGATAAGTATATCAAGACCATCTACAACAAGGCAAACGATATGGATAGGCTTATCAATGAGCTGACTACGTATTCAGGGATTGATTCCAACAAGATACCATATCATTTCAATATCCTGAATATATCGGACTATTTTTCAGACTGTGTAGAGGAGGTAGGGCTTGATCTTGAAGCGAAAAATATACCTCTCAATTTTACCAATCTGGTGCAGCCTGGGACTTGTGTTGTGGCAGATCCTGAGCAGCTCAAAAAGGTCATCAACAATATCATAAGCAACAGTGTCAAGTATATGGGGCATGAGAATGGCGTCATCGATATCCGGCTTCTGGACGAGGGCGAGTCCGTGAAGATCGAGATCGAGGATAACGGGAAAGGCATATCGTCAAAAGACATCGGAAATATTTTCGAACGCTTTTACAGGACGGATTCATCTAGGAACTCTGTCCAGGGCGGCAGCGGCATCGGGTTGAGCATCGTAAAGAAGATCATCGAGGACCATGGCGGTTATGTGTGGGCTACCAGCAAAGAGGGCGAGGGTACCTGTATGCATTTTGTGATGCGCAAATACACAGAACGAGCGGATGAAGTGGTAATTTAGCAGTTGATAAGCAATTGTTCAGAGACGGATAAGTCAACAGATCATACTGAACGGTTCTTAAAGATGAAAGGAAAGGGTAAAACATATGAGCAGAATATTGATCGTAGAGGACGAGGAGGCAATTGCAGAGCTTGAGAAGGATTATCTGGAGCTGAATGATTTTGAGGTGAAGATAGAAAACAGTGGAGATACAGGACTGGCGACAGCGCTTGCGGAGGAATTTGACCTGATTATTCTCGATCTGATGCTTCCAGGCATTGATGGATTTGAAATCTGCAAGCGTATCCGGGAGGATAAGGATGTGCCGATCCTCATGGTATCTGCTAAGAAGGATGACATTGACAAAATACGCGGGCTGGGACTGGGGGCTGACGATTATCTGACGAAGCCTTTCAGCCCGAGCGAATTGGTGGCGCGCGTGAAGGCACATATGGCGCGGTACAATCGTCTTGTGGGCAGCCACACCAAGGAGAATGATATCGTGGAGATCAGGGGGATCCGCATTGATAAGACAGCAAGGCGCGTGTTTGTGGACAATGTGGAGAAAAACTTTACGACAAAGGAGTTTGACCTTCTGACTTTCCTTGCAGAGAATCCAAACCATGTATTTACAAAGGAAGAAATATTTAGGGAAATATGGGATATGGATTCGATCGGAGATATCGCCACGGTGACAGTGCACATCAAGAAGATCCGTGAGAAAATAGAGACGGACACATCCAAGCCGCAGTACATTGAGACGATATGGGGCGTTGGATACCGCTTTAAATTATAAAGCCTGCATTCGAATAGGAATGTGTGAAGATGGATAAAATGATAGTGTATGAGGACGATGTTCTGCTGGTGGTGCACAAGCCGGTAGGTATCGCTACAGAGACGGCGAGGGTCGGCCAGGCAGATCTTGTGTCCGAATTAAAAAATTACCGAAAGAAAAAAGGTGAGGAAACCTATATTGGTGTGATCCACAGGCTGGACCAGCCAGTGGAAGGACTCCTGGTTTTTGCAAAAGATGGCAGAACGGCCAAAAAGCTCAGTGACCAGCTGCTGCGGGGAACTCTGACCAAGAAATATGCGGCTCTTGTCGCCGGGGTTCCAGAGATATCCGAGGGTGAGCTGACGGATTTCCTGGTGAGGGACGGGCGGAATAATTTATCCAGGGTCGTGCCAAAGGGGACGAAAAATGCAAAGGAAGCGTCACTTCACTGGCGCATCATGCAGCACAATGCTGCTATTTCTCTTTTGGAAATTGAGCTGTATAATGGCAGACATCATCAGATCAGGGTACAGATGGCACATGCGGGGTATCCGCTTATGGGGGATTTTAAATATGGTTCTGTGTCCTCGAAGGATCTTTCGAGGAAGGCTGCAGTCAATAGCACCGCGCTGCTGGCGTATCAGATCGCTTTGATGCATCCGGTCACTGGAGAGCGAATGGAATTTTCATTGGATTTTGATAAATATACTGAAATTTTCTGACAAAAAGATCACAGATTGGGAGTTGACACATTTTTGTAGAGAAAGTATAATATAAAATATAGACAAAGGCCTTGTATTTTGCAAGAACTCAGAGTTCCTATTACAAAGGAGGCCAGAGTATGGATGGAATGCAGAATTGGACGAACTATTTAGAGATCATGCGCAATCGTCTGCTTCTCGTCAATGACGCTGATAGCCTGCTCTCAGTATTGATGGACGTCAAAAATATACCAATAGCACTATCAACGATCGAGGATGTGACAGACGCAACCGGATTAAATATGTCACTGTCGGTGATCTGCTCCGAGGCAAAGGTCGCAGGCAGGGTCATGTGTCTCATGAGTGATGACATGTTTACAACGGTTCAGCTTAATCTTGACACGGTGAAAAAGGTCAGCTCGAAAATATCAGTAGATGGCAAGGGCGTGGTAATGAAACTCACGATCAGGAATGGAGCAGAATTTTTACTGATGTTCCACACAGATTTTGTGGAGGAAGATGAATAAAACGCTTGTCATAATGGAAAACATAGGACGCTGTGATGGTTCAGCGTCCTTTTCCTATAGGAGGATGGGCATATGGAATATCATAAGAAAGCAAATTTGAAGGTGGAGTGCACTGCAACACAGGAGGATTTTGATTTTTTTGGAATTACTTTGGACGATATCATTGACAGGACGGAGTCCGGAATGTATTTTTTGAAGAAGGCTAAGGAGCTGTGTGCCATGACGCAGGGGGTGGTATGGACAAATGTCGCATATACGCTCAATATCACAATGCTTCCTGATGGCAGTGTCTCTTTTGAGTTCAGCGAGTGTATCGAGGATTATGTCATGAGCCTGAGACATTCCCTTGCCATGGCTGACGAGGAGACGAGAGGACCGCTTGAGGAGTTCATCAGCGCACTCGAGGAGGCGGGCGAGGACGAGGGGCGCAGGCTTGTATCACATTTTGAGAAAAACATCAAAGCGGAGCGGGTGAAGTAGACAAAATTTATAGACAAAATTTTACTCAAAAATTTTCAGAAAATAATTTACATTTTTGAAATTGTATAGTAGACTGTAATATGAAAATAAAGACGGTCTAGTTGGGGGATGCCTGAGCAGGGGGGAGAAGATGCTGGATCGTTGTTCAATATGAAGTGGAGAAGGTGGATTTTATGACAAAACAAAATAAAGTCTGTAAGATGTGGAAGCTGATGCTTGCGATGGTTGTGGGGGTGTTTGTATCAGTGTTCTCGTTTGGTGCGTTCAGTGCGCAGGCGGCGGAGACAACCGTGGAAAATGCGGTGGAGGAGCAGGCGCCGCAGGAGGGCAGCCAGGAGAATAACGGCGGTGCGGCACTGATCCTGCTCATGGGCGGTATGCTGATCATCATTCTTGCAGTCGTGCTCTCGGTTGTCGGGACATTTGTATCATCGGCAGCGATCGCGGATGAGCTTTGATTCGCAGTAAAGAGTATTTTGTATTGGACAGGGATAAGGCGGAGACCGAAAGGTCTGCGTCTTATTTTTGTTGCGCGGTCCCATGCGGAGGAAATTTCCTCAGATCCTTATTTACATTTGTTACAGATTTTGCTAGTATAGAGAATAGTAGATAAAATTTATGGATGGCAAAACAGAAACAAGTGCAAAATAGGCTCCAGGAGTCTCTTTGTGCCTGATATTGCGAGAAGATTTTGGGGGACTGTCAAATAGAAAGGAAGAAAAGATAATGGCAAATGACAAGAAATTAGTAGAGGCGATCACGTCGATGGAGGAGGATTTTGCGCAGTGGTACACAGACGTGGTAAAAAAAGCGGAACTGTGTGACTATTCGAGCGTGAAAGGCTGCATGATCATCAAGCCTGCAGGCTATGCGATCTGGGAGCAGATCCAGCAGCAGCTTGATGCAGCGTTCAAGAAGACTGGAGTGGAAAATGTATACATGCCGATGTTTATACCGGAAAGCCTTCTGGAAAAAGAGAAGGATCATGTTGAGGGCTTTGCACCCGAGGTTGCGTGGGTGACGCACGGGGGACTAGAGCCCCTGCAGGAGAGACTGTGCGTGCGCCCTACCTCGGAGACGCTCTTTTGTGATTTTTACAGGAATGAAGTGCAGTCCTACAGGGATCTGCCGAAAGTATATAACCAGTGGTGTTCTGTTGTGCGCTGGGAGAAGACGACGAGACCTTTTTTGAGAAGCCGTGAGTTTTTGTGGCAGGAGGGGCACACTGTTCATGCAACAGCAGAGGAGGCTGAGGAGAGAACGATCCAGATGCTGAATGTCTATGCGGATTTTGTGCGGGATGTGCTTGCGATCCCTGTGGTGAAGGGACAGAAGACCGATAAGGAGAAATTTGCAGGAGCGGAGGCTACCTATACAATAGAAGCGCTGATGCATGACGGCAAGGCATTGCAGTCAGGCACGAGCCACAACTTCGGAGATGGTTTTGCAAAGGCGTTTGACATTCAGTTTACCGACAAGGATAATACGCTGAAATACTGTCATCAGACGTCATGGGGATTATCCACACGTATCATCGGTGCAGTGATCATGGTACACGGTGATGATTCCGGATTGAAGCTGCCGCCGAAAGTGGCGCCGACACAGATCATGGTTGTTCCGATCCAACAGAAGAAAGAGGGTGTGCTCGACAAGGCGTTTGAGCTAAAGAGCCGGTTATGGGACAAAGGATTCCGCGTGAAAGTGGATGATTCCGACAAGAGTCCGGGATGGAAGTTCAGCGAGTGCGAGATGCGCGGTGTTCCTTTTAGGATCGAGATCGGGCCGAAGGATATTGAGAATAACAAGTGCGTTTTTGTGCGCCGCGACACCAGGGAGAAGATCGAGGTCGGTCTTGACGAGGTTGAGACGAAGGCGGCTGAGCTTTTGGAAACGATCCAGTCAGACATGTACGAGGCGGCAAAGAAGCATCTTGAGACGCATATAAGTGATGCAGTGACATGGGATGCTTTCTGCGATACGATCAACAACAAGCCGGGATTTGTCAGGGCAATGTGGTGCGGCGACCGCGCCTGCGAGGACAAGATCAAGGATGAGCTGACAGCGACAAGCCGCTGTATGCCGTTTGAGCAGGAGCAGCTGAGTGAAAACTACGTGTGCTGTGGGAAACCGGCCAAGAAGATGGTTTACTGGGGCAGGGCATATTAGTACAACACAAATGAATCTATGGAGGAATCATCATGAATATTTTAGTAATCAATTGCGGAAGCTCTTCGCTCAAATACCAGCTGATCGACAGCGGCACGGAAGAGGTTCTGGCAAAAGGGCTCTGTGAGCGTATTGGTATTGATGGAAGTGTACTTACACACACGCCTGCAGGTAAGGATAAGGTAAAGATAGAGACACCGATGCCCAATCATACCGTGGCAGTCAAGCTTGTGATCGATGCACTGACCGATGCAGAACACGGTGTGGTCAAGTCGCTCGACGAGATCAATGCAGTTGGCCACCGTGTGGTACATGGCGGAGAGAAGTTTGCCTCTTCTGTAGTCATCAATGACGAAGTGCTGGGGGCGATCGAGGAGTGCAATGATCTGGCACCGCTCCACAATCCGGCAAACCTGATCGGGATCAATTCCTGCAGGGAGATCATGCCGGATGTTCCGATGGTTGCAGTGTTTGACACCGCATTTCATCAGACAATGCCGGAGAAGGCGTATCTGTATGGGCTGCCTTATGAATATTATGAGAAGTACAAGATCCGCCGCTATGGTTTTCACGGTACAAGCCATGACTATGTGTCGGCAAGGGCGGCAGAGATCCTCGGCAAGACAAGGGATACGTTGAAGATCATTGTATGCCATCTGGGAAATGGCGGTTCTGTGTCGGCGGTGGACCATGGAAAGTGTGTGGATACCTCAATGGGGCTGACTCCGCTCGAGGGCATCATCATGGGGACACGTTCCGGCAGTATCGATCCGGCGATCTGTGATTTTATCTGTCAGAAGGAGCATCTTACGTCCGCAGAGATGAACAGTATCCTGAACAAAAAGTCCGGCGTGCTCGGCATGTCAAAGGTTTCGTCTGATTTCAGGGATATCGAGGCCGCGGCAAACGATGGCAACACACTTGCCGAAGTGACATTGGATGCGTTTTATTACAGTGTGGCGAAGTACATAGGTGCTTATGCGGCAGCTATGAACGGTGTGGATGCGATCGCATTTACAGCAGGTGTGGGTGAGAATAATGTTTTGGGGCGCGCTGAGATTGCGAAATATCTGGGCTATCTCGGAACAGAGATCGACGCGGAGAAGAACAATGTCAGGGGCGAGGACAGAGTGATCTCCACGGATGAAAGTAAGGTAGCACTTCTGTGCGTACCTACAAACGAGGAGCTTGCGATCGCAAGACAGACGGCATCGCTTGTGAAATAAGAGAAAAGGATTGACCAGGATCAAATATGCGAGATCCTGGTCAATCCTGCATTTAGAGGTTAAATGATAAGGGCATATGTCTTATCAGTCTGCCAGATCAGGTGAGGCGGGGAGGCTGATCGTATCACGATAGACCAATGCACATGCGGCAGTGGGATAATCTGTTGTGAAGGTCAGCGTTGTGTCGTTCTGGTCCTCGTCCTCCAAAATATTTACCACACCGTTTCCAAGCTGGATCAGCGAAAATTGTCTTCCCGGAAATTGAAAAGCCGCGGGAATCGTCATGACATAAGTCACGGGTGCGGAAGTCTTTGTCACGGTGCCTTTTGAGCTTGATACAGACATGTTGTAGGCGGCTGCATAAGTGGCGTCACCAAGGACAATAGAAAATACTTCCAGCGCTGCCTTGCCCTGTTGTCTGCATTGGATATGTGCGTGCATACTGGCATCCGGCTTGTGAGATTGAAATTCTATAACACTGGGATAATCGGGGATCGGATAATTCGGATTGCTGTATGTTGTCAGTGCGTCCATCGGTGAAAGATCGATGATCTTCGGTGACACGGAATGCTGTACCCAGCCTATCATATAGTAGTTTGCGAGGGAAAAACGATACACGCCATTATAGTTCTGCATAAAGGCTGCGATACTGTCAAGGCTGGTGTATGGAACATTTCCGATATTGCGGCTGACGATGTTTGTGCCAGTGATATCAAAGATGCATTCCGGGGCAGCGCCGGCAAAGGCAGTGGGACTTTCTATAAAAGTGCCTGCGGACATGGTTACACGGTATAGGTATTTCATGTTGGAAAATGCTTCCGCCCCGATCGAGGTGACACTGTCAGCGATCACGAGTGACCGTATCGTTCTGTTGTGCCACGGTCTGTTTCCGAGATGGTCGCGATCATATTCGGGAATCGCGCCATGTCCCTGAATATATAAGGTTTCACCTTGAAGCTTTGCGATAAGCTCGGTTTCCGAGCCTTCTGTATAGTGCCAGATTTCTGAGCCGCTCTCCTGGATCCAGGTAGAATTGGCTGACGCCATAACATTTGACGGTACTGCAAGTGATGCGAGCATGGCGCAGATTGTTAAAATTCCAAGCAGTTTTTTCATATCATCGATTCTCCTTTTTATGAAATGAGATAATAGTATCCTAATCCTTATTTTACAAGTAAGCACATGACATGTCAATTGAATACGACCCCAAATTTCGGTGTATTTGTAACAGTTCAGCCTAGAGCGTGTTTGAAAAATCATTCCCGCCACCTATACGCCCCACTTTGCGTGATATTTGCACCGCATTCAGTCGACGTAGCCCGCTACGCCTCCTTCATTTGGCACAAATCTCCCACAAACTGTGACGTACATCTGACGGAAAGCATTTTTCAAACACGCTCTAGGACTTCGCACTACGCTGCGAAGTCCGTGAGAAAGCATAGCGGCCTAGATGCATCAAGCCACGGTACGTGGCTTTGACACCGCGAAGCAGTTTTTGCATGGCTTGATGCTTGTAACAGGAAGCCGAAGGTCGAACTGTTACATGTATTTATAGACCGCCCTCCCTGGAATTAAGTGGGAATTTTGGTGTAAAAAGGGAAATCATACAAATACAATGCGTGTTTTTGCCCTGATGTGACTGTCAAGTTTCCGTGATTATTACATATTCCAAGGTTGTTTCACTGGCAATAAAACCACAAAATTCATTAAAAATAGAAGTATTGCAGATGCTGATTTGGAAGTTATTCATAAAAATGAGATGGCGCCGTAAAAAAAGAGTAAATCAGTTGAAAAAAAAGCAAACGTATATTATAATAACAATTGGTCATATAAGACGTAGAGAAGGAGGATATAACATGAAACTTAAAAAATTTCTTGCTGCAACACTTGCAGCGACGATGGTAATGTCATCTGCTATGACAGTATGTGCTGGTTACTACGATTCAAGCGCTAGCTCTTCTGAGAGCACAACAGTATCAGAGGATGTGAAGGCTGCAAATGTGCCAATCGCTGTAGCTGGAACGAATGTAACAACAACAATAGCAGGCGGTTACGCAGCAAAGTCTGTACAGGGAACAGCTGTTACTACACCACTTGCTCAGGTAAAGGCGAACTTAGGTCTCAAGGACGGGCAGGTACCGGCGATCACAATTTATGATACAGATCCGGCAAAGAGCCCGGCAGCTATGGCATGTGTAAATGCAGCAGTAGAGGCTATGGGAGCAGGCGCAGAGGCAGTTGCGGTTCTGAACATCAACCTTTATGCAAAGGAGAACAACAACGTTGTGACACTTGAGGATGGCAGCGTGGCAATGGTAACTGGTCTTCCTAAGAACGCTGATCTTACAAAGACATACTCAGTTGTCTGCGTACAGCCAGGCGGAGTAGTTACGATTCTTGAAGATCTCGACAGCAATCCTGCAACAGTTACTTTCGATGTGCAGGCTGGTATCGGCACATATGCACTTGTAGCACAATAAACAAGTAAAACAGATTCCGGTATGGTGTACTGCCACACCGGAATTATCTGTTAGAAGATTTTGTTTACTCTTCAATAAAGCAGTGTGATCATATAAAATGTTGCAGTGTGGACTGCGTTCGTTAACAAACAGGGGGAGTTTTTAGAAGATGAAAGCATGGTGTATACGGAGAAGATACGATATACTGTTTACACTGCTTTTGTTCTGTATCGCATGCCATGGCATAAGCAAGAGCTACGGATTCTACTTTCCGGCCGATGAGTTTGGTTACTGGTCCTACGCAGCCAGGCTTGCCGGATATGACTGGTCGGACATTGCATCATTAGGTTCTTATTATTCTTATGGGTACAGTCTTATTCTACTCCCTGTTTTTGTTATATTTAAAAGCGGAATCGCCGCATACCGTGCAGCTATGTTTGTAAATTTTGCACTGCTTGCAGCATGTTTTTTTATTTTGCAGAAGATGGGAAAAACATTCTGTGCCGCAGTGGCAGTCTTTTATCCCACGTGGTTATTTTATGCGGGAACAACTTTTACTGAAACGCTGCTTGTTACACTGTATCTTGTTATATGTCTGTCTTTTTTGAAATATCTTCAGACGAATAAAAGACAGTATCTGGCACTCATGCTCATCACAATGCTTTATATGTATTGTGTGCATCGGCGTGCGATCGGGGTTCTGGTGTCCGGGATCCTTGTTTTATTGATATACAGTGTCCGCAGAGGTGGAAAAAAGGTAAAATATGCGCTGGTGCTGATCACAGGACTGGCGTTTGTGTTTGCGGCAGGGCTGCTGATCACAAACTATTGGACAAGTCTGATGCATGCGGCTGCAGAAGACGGATTAAAAAATATAAACAGTTATGCAGGGCAGATCCGTAAGATCCTGGCTGTTTTTACAAAAGAAGGCTTCATCAATCTGATGATCAGTGTGTCAGGTAAAATATTGTATCTCGGGTGGGCAAGTTTTGGATTGGCGTATTTTGGATTGGCGTACACCATAAAGCGGGTGAGGGAGAAGAAATATTTTCCGCTGTTTGTGCTGCTTTCAACACTGGCGGCGCTGATGATCTCTGCCATTTATACAATATATCCAGGGCGTGTTGATACACTGACATATGGTCGCTACCATGAATATGTGATGCCTGTACTGATCATGATGGGCATAAAGGAATTGCGCAAAAAGAGCATGTCGGCAAGAGGGACTGCATCCGGCATAGCAGTAATGATTGTGCTTGAGGCAGCGCTGACATGGATGGTTACGATCAGCCTGCGCAGGTATGGACAGAGATCCTTTTTTGGAAATACGATATGTGGGATCAGCTGGCTCTATGATCCGGAAAATTTTGAGCCCGTTTCGTTTTACTGGCGGGTGTATCTGGTGTATATAGTACTGACTGCCATGGTATGCATGGGAATATGGTGGATAGGCAGGCGCAGGGGCAGAGAGGTTTTTCTGATGTTCCTGGTGACGGTACAGATCATAATCGGTATACGGCTGTCAACAATGTATATTGACGCCTCGAGGTCGGCGTGTTATAGGGATACATTGCTCATGCAGAGAATACAGGAACTCAATCCTGACGGCAGCAGGGAAGTATTCTATAGCACTGAAGGAGAGGATTATGGAAATATTGGTATTTTGCAGTTTATGATGCGGGAGACGCAGATAAATATTGTCAAAAAAGATTATGACCTGGACAGTCAGACGCAGACAGACCTGCTGCTGATCGATTTTCGCAGCGATCAGGGATCGGTGTTGGAAGAAAAGTATGACAGTCATATAACGACGGGGCATTTTACACTATATTATAATGAGAATGAGTAAGAAACGAGTGAATGGGGGAACGATATGAAAAAGAGCTTGGGAAGAATAGTAAGCGTTTTATGCATACTGCTTGTGATGGGCATGACAGTATGTGCAGCGGACGTTGAGAATATAAAGAAAAATAAAGTATTACAGACAAACAGCGATGTGGAACTTCACGAGGCGCCGGATGCCGCTTCTGCCGTAACAGGCACACTTTCAGCCGCAACCCCGGTGATCGTCAAGGAGGACGCGAAAGATGGGTGGTGTATGGTCGCATACCAGGAAACCGTGGGGTATGTGCAAGTGACCAGCCTGGGACTGCTTGGCAGTCAGATTGCCCCTGCTGTATCAGAGGCGCAAAATGTGACAGGGAATGAGGCAGCACCGCCTGCCGGGTCAGCACAGGATAATGGAGTGCAGTCGTCTGACGGGGCGGCACTTGACAATGGCGAACAGCCGGCCGTCGGGGCAGCGCAGGATAATGGAGAACAGGCAGCTGCAGGAGCAGCGCAGGATAACGGGACGCAGTCATCTGACGATATAGTGCAGAATGACGCGACACAGGATGTACCTGCAAATGTGAATTCTCTCGATGAGGAGTTTAAAAGCGTACAGGAACAAAATCTGCTGTCATTTCAGGAAGCGGAGGCTGCAAAGGCGAGAGAAAAATCAGATAAAGTATGGAAAGTCATCATTGCAGTGTTGGTGGTAGCGATCTTTGCGGTAGGAATTGTCACGACACTAGGAAATAAGGGGAAAAAGAAAAAACAATGAAACTTATAATACAGATTCCTTGTTACAATGAGGCAGACACACTTGAGGCAGCGTTGAATGACCTGCCGGAATATCTTGAGGGAATCGACGAGATTGAGTATTTGATCATCAATGACGGCAGCTGTGATGCCACGGTCGAAGTTGCGAGAAAGTGGGGGGTGCACCACATCGTCAATTTCAGTCAGAATAAGGGGCTTGCCAGAGGGTTTATGGCAGGTCTTGACGGCTGTCTCAGGAACGGGGCAGACATTATCGTGAATACGGATGCAGACAATCAATATTGCGCAGAGGATATCCAGGAGCTCATACAGCCGATATTGGATGGCAGGGCAGACATGGTGGTAGGAGCCAGGCCGATCGATGAAACAGAGCATTTTTCTTACATGAAGAAAAAACTGCAGCATCTGGGCAGCTGGGCAGTAAGGATGGCATCAAACACCGATATACCCGATGCGCCCAGCGGATTCCGTGCCATGACGCGGGACACGGCAATGCGCATCAATGTGGTCAATGACTACACATACACATTGGAGACGATCGTGCAGGCAGGGCGTGAAAAGATTGCAGTTACAAGCGTTCCCATACACACCAACCCGCAGCTGCGGCCGTCCAGACTGTTTAGAGGCGTATGGGCCTATGTAAAAAAGTCGATCGTCATCATACTGAGGGCTTATATCATGTACAAGCCATTGAAGGCATTTACGTATATCAGCATGCTGCCGACAGTGATCGGTCTTGGGATCGGAGTGCGGTTTTTACATTTTTTGTTCACACAGGGTGGCAATGGTCACATTCAGTCACTGATACTTGCGTGTACACTCATTATTATAGGATTTTTGACATTCATGATCGGGCTTGTATCCGACTTGATGGCTTCGAACAGGCGTATACTTGCGGACACACAGTATCATGTCAGGCGGATGGAGTATGAGATGGAGGACAAGATGAGAAAAGCTGAGGGGCGGGCAGAACACCCTGAGGACACAGGTGGTCATTGACAGAGCGGCAGGAAGAGGTAATGGTTCATGATAGGACACGTAAAAGAAATACTGATGTATATAGATATGGTAAAGAGCCTTGTAAAACGTGATTTGAGGGGGAAATATAAAGGTTCCATATTGGGATTCCTGTGGACTTTTATCAATCCATTGTGTCAGATCATTGTATATATCATTGTATTCTCGGTGATCGTCAGAACGAATCTTGATAAGTTTTATGTGTATGTCATAACAGGTATGATACCGTGGTTTTTCTTTGATGTTTCGCTGCGCCAGGGGGCAGGCTGTGTGCGATATCAGGGGGATATGGTAAAGAAAATATATTTTCCGCGGGAGGTATTGCCGTTAGCATGTGTGACATCCAATTTTGTCAACATGCTGTTTTGTTTTATTATTGTGTTTGCAGTGCTCATCGTCTCGGGGGTAGGGATAAGCATCAAGGCACTTTTCTTCCTGCCGATGATCATGATTGTGGAGTATGTTCTGGCACTGGGATTTGCGCTGATCGTTTCAGCCATCACTGTGTTTTTTAAGGATCTCGAGCATATTGTGACGGTTTTTCTGATGGCATGGATCTATCTGACTCCGATCCTGTATTCTATGGATACGATGCCTGCAAAGATCGTATGGATATTTAAGGTAAACCCGATGGCGCATGTCATAGAGGCATACCACAGTGTTCTGTATTGGAAGACTATGCCAACAGGAAAAGGGTTTCTGTATTCGACAGTGTTTGCGTTTTTGATCCTCATGATTGGTGAATGTATATTTGCGAAGTTAAACGATAACTTTGCGGAGGAGTTATGATGCCAGTGGAAAACAGTATAGAAGTCTGCAGCGTGAAAAAGTCATTTAAGGTATATTCGGATAAGGGTTCCATGCTCAAAGAGCGGGTAATCTTTGCGAACAGAAACAGGCATGAAAACAGAGAGATACTCAGAGATATAAGCTTCGCGATACCAAGAGGACAGTCGGTAGGTTTTATAGGAAAGAATGGCTGTGGGAAAAGTACGATGCTCAAAATGTTAAGCCGGATCCTAAAGCCCAATCAGGGAAAGATAACTATAAAAGGCAGGGTGTCAAGCCTGATCGAGTTGGGAGCAGGTTTCCACCCGGATCTAAGCGGGCGGGAGAACATCTATATCAATGCAACGATCTTTGGATTGAGCAATGAGGAAATAGATGCCAGAATGGGTGATATCATAGCATTTTCTGAGTTGGAGGAGTTTATAGACAACCCTGTCAGGACATATTCGTCAGGGATGTATATGAGACTGGCTTTTTCGGTGGCGATCAATGTGAATGCAGAAGTACTATTGATCGATGAGATCCTCGCAGTGGGTGATGTGAGTTTCCAAAAAAAATGTTTTCAAAGGTTAATGGAAATTAAGGAGGATGGAGTCACCATCGTGATCGTCTCCCATTCGATGGAACAGTTATACAGCATATGTGACAGGCTGATCTGGATCGAGCAGGGGGTGGTTCGCGAGGACGGGGAGCCGCGTTTGGTGGGAATGCACTATC
>CAJUQU010000041.1 GCA_910588595.1 uncultured Lachnospiraceae bacterium
ACCATAAAACCATATGGAAGGGTTATTTTTTTATTGATAACTTACAACTCACAAGGATAGTTATATAAACACGAAAAATAAAATAAGTTATAATAAAACGGAGGGATCATCATGAAATCTTTTATGGATCAGGACTTTTTGCTCCAGACCAAAACGGCAGGCGACCTTTACCACAGCTATGCGGAAAAGACGCCCGTGCTCGACTACCACTGCCACATCAATCCCGCGGAGATCGCAGACAACCGCAAGTTTGACAACATCACGCAGGTGTGGCTCGGCGGCGACCACTACAAATGGCGCTTCATGCGCTCCTGCGGTGTGGACGAGCGGTTCATCACAGGCAGCGCGTCCGACAGGGAAAAATTCATCAAGTGGGCGGAGTGCGTCGGCAAGGCGATCGGAAACCCGCTCTTCCACTGGACGCACCTGGAGCTGCAGCGGTATTTTGGCTACACGGGTGTACTCAACAAGAAAACAGCCGAGGAAGTGTGGGATCTGTGCAACGAGAAACTCAAGGACGACAGTATGAGCGTGCGCGGTCTGATCAAGAGCTCCAACGTGACACTGATCTGCACGACGGACGATCCGGTCGACTCCCTAAAGTATCATAAGCAGATCGCCGACGACGGCTCCTTTGACGTGCAGGTGCTCCCAGCATGGAGACCGGACAAGGCGATGAATATCGAGAAGCCCGACTATTTCGACTACCTCGCAAAGCTTACTGACGTGAGCGGCACAGCCATCAACACCTTCGCGGATCTGAAAAAAGCGCTGCTGAACAGACTGGACTTCTTCGCTTCCATGGGATGCTCCGTGTCTGACCATGGACTGGAGTACGTGATGTACCAGCCTGCCTCCGACGACGAGATCGAGGCGATCTTTGCCAAGAGAAAGAGCGGCGCGGCTGTCACCAGGCTTGAGGAGCTCCAGTACAAGACAGCGTTCATGCTCTTTGTCGGAAAACAGTACCACAGACTGAACTGGGTAATGCAGCTCCACTATGGCTGCAAGCGCGACAACAACACGCTGCGCTACGACCAGTTAGGTCCCGACACCGGCTACGACTGCATCAACAATTACGCTCCGTCTGCCGAGCTTGCCGATTTCCTGAACGCACTCATCCGCACGGACGAGCTTCCAAAGACGATCATCTACAGCCTGAACCCGAACGACAACCAGGCGATCGGCACGATCCTCGGCTGCTTCCAGGATTCCACGGCATGCGCGAAGATCCAGCAGGGCAGCGCATGGTGGTTCAACGATCACAAGACCGGCATGCAGGATCAGATGATCTCCCTCGCAAACCTAGGAAACCTCTCCGGCTTTGTCGGTATGCTGACGGACTCTAGAAGCTTCCTCTCCTACACCAGACATGAGTATTTCAGGAGGATCCTGTGCAACCTCATCGGAAACTGGGTGGAGAACGGCGAATTCCCGGCTGACGAGGAGACGCTCGCAGAGATCGTGAAGGGCATTTCGTATAATAACGCGGTGAATTACTTCGGATTTGACTTAAAGACCGTGTAGACGGATTCATTTCTGCCATGACAAGGGGCTGTCGGAAAACATACCGACAGCCCCTTAAAATATTGACTGATCAACGTTATGAATCTACCCGGATCAAGCTCCTTCGCCCGCCTCCTACGCTCCAAAGTCCCACACATCAGTCAAGCCAGATGATCCCGTCCGCATAATATTGCTTCGTTGGATCTGGACACGTGATGATCCAGGTAATACCAAAACGATCTTTTATGACAGATCGGCAAACGTCATCATCAGATTCCTGATGTGGCGCTAGCGGCAAAAGGACACATCCACCTTCTGCCAATGCAAATACAGTATACAATGCTTCCGCCTCTGTGTCCATATGGACCATCAGCTGTCTGTCTGTGTTACCTTCCGCACAGTCAACGGTATCTTTTGCCGCCATGCGCACACTGCCGACCCTAAACTCCGCGTACATCACTTTTCCGATCTGCTCCGACGGTATATCTGCACGGTCAGCCGACCAGTATGTCATCTTTGCGATCTCACCGCCAAATATGTCTATATATGTATGGACCACCTCCTCACAATTCCCCTGAAACGACAGATATGGGATTATTTCTATCTTTTGTCCTTCCACTTTTGTATCCACTTTCACACCACCTATATTCCCCCGATGCAGGCATCATCTCAACCGCTCTCGATCCCTCTTCTACCTGCCCTCATTTTTCTTTGCTCCCTATGATCTCCTTCCCTCCTAACCTAAGGAACTGTTAAGAATTAACTTTGCAGATGACGCAGTATAAATCTTTTTATGCAAGGCGGAGGAATGAGGCGTACTGGGGTACGCCGATTGACGACAACGCGGCATAAGAAGATTTAGACAAGTCAGATGTAAAGATTAATTCTTTAACAGTTCCTAAAGCACGCACATCCGGCAGCCTTCCGCGTTGATGCCGTCCTCGATCGGTGCGAGAATACCCTGTTTTGTCAACGTCTCTGCCACATGCTCAGATACCCGCATCGCCGCAAGTCTTCCGACAAAACGCCACTCTCCAAGCAAATGTTTCGGCACCGATTTTTTGATCAGCTCGGCGAGCTGCTCCGCCGCCTGCGCCTCCCTTTCAAAATATCCCTTAGAAAGTCTCTCGCTGACATCAAACAGCTGCTGTTCTTCATTCATCGGACTGATCGTACCACAGACTACACACTGTGTACCGCCGGTATCAACATATCCAAAGATGCTGAACGGACGATCCGGCTCCCTGTAATCCGCAAAATACCTTTCCTCCAGGATCCGCTCGACATTGTCGCAAAAGGCGTGCTCTACAGCTTCCAGCTGCTGCCACAGCACAAGATTGAAATCCGGTTTTGCATATTGTGCCCTGTGCCTTTCCGCATACCCTGCTATGATCCTGCAGATCCTGGGCATCTGTTCTATGTAGATCCGCACCGCCTTTCTCATGGCGGCTTTGTTCAGCAGGATAAAATTGATCGCATATCTGTTATTCCCCATGCGCCTTAACAGTCCGTATTCCCCGTTTGTCCCGCAGGTTAGAACTTCCAGTTCCTCCTCGATATATACGGTCGGAACATTCAGCTGCTCCGCGATCTCAGCGGCTCCCATCGGCTTACTACGGCAAAGCCAGATGATATGCTTGGACAGCATTCTTATGCCCACGTCTCTCGGATCGCCCCAATCAGGCTTTCCATACCCCCATATGCGATAATTCATTTCATCAAATACCAACGGTCTGTTATTGATCTTTTCCATGTCCTTTACCCCATGTTTTACCTTACCGCGTGCCCATAACAGTTTCTGTCGGACATTTGCCTCTGTCGTGTTCCGGATCCTTGCAATATCCGCTATGGACAATCCATCTATATAAAACTGGATCATCACTTCGCGGTAAATCCTGGTCAGAAAAGCCATCTGCCTGTATATGGTCTCGAGCAGCCTGCTGCTCTCCTCCTCATCCTCCTCAGAGACAAGCGCCAAAATCTCCTCCGGGTTCCCTTGACAGAAGACTTCCTGATGTCGTTTTTTATGCTCCATAAAGTCAAAATATTCATTCCTCGCAACACGCCAGATCAACGGGTCCAAGTCTGCGATCTCACCATCGGTATGAGCTGTCTTTACCAGCACATAGATAATATCCGAACAGAGCTCCTGTGCCTCATAGCCATCATCTGTGTGTTCATGACAAAATCCCAAGACCTTGTTGATCAGCTCGACGTCAATATGTTCCAATATCTCTTGTTTTTTCATCATTCCACCTCCGACACCATATATAGTCCGCGAAAACAGCTATAGGTTAGACATATTTTTCTCCAGCCGTTCCTTTCCTGAGAATGATTATACGATATCTCAAAAAACAAGCATTGATATGACTTGCCGTATTTACGCCAAAATGTGTCTCTAATGCTGTCACACAAACTATATTTTGTCTTTATCCTATTTTCCCTCTATATTTTACCACTCCTTTAGAGCTATAAAAAAATCGTGCACGAATTGCCGCTTTTCGTGCACGAATCTGTCGCAGGGTTATAATTCTTTTTATATAATGCCAAAGCCTTTCAAATACAATAAATTATCGACGATCATCTGACTCTTGATCCAGTTTTTGCTGACTGCCCACACATCCAGAAAACTGTCCCAGCCCCACGGGACATCCCAGGAACCGTCCGAGAGCTGTGTGTCTGCTATATACCCGCACTCGAATTCGGCGATCTCCTGATTCTCAGGATAGAACACACTGTCCCTGGAGTTGAAGAACTGGGATGATCTGCAGACATAACCGCCCCATTTTGATCTGTCCGTGGTGATCAGGCTTTTAAGGCTGATGCTATGGTGTCTTGTATATTTCCGACACATTATTTTTTTATGTGCTTTATGTTCCGCTCACTTTTCCCGGTAACACTCTCCCGGTATTTTAAGGCATTGTTATCCATAACTGCGCCGATACAGAGACTGGCAGCGATCCCAATGGCAAAACCCAGCCACAAACTGTTCAACACGATCCCCAAAAGCATGCCGTTCAGGATACCGACGATCACATAGACGCCTGTCCACGCCGTCTTTCCCTTGATAATGGAATATGTCTCCACCTCTCCCTCGCTGCCGCGATACACGAACCCCGCCTTTTGAAGGGCATTCACGCCTTTGTCATTCTCATGCTCCGCCTGAGAGACCACCTCAAATATATTCTTGTGCAGAAATGCCCAGTTTACCAACATGCGGATGATCTCTGTGCCAAGTCCCCTATTCCTGTATTCCGGTAGCAGCTCCACATATAACGGCACTGTCCCAAGGCGTTTCACCCCGGCAAATGTCGCCGTTCCAAGCTGCTCTTTCTCTCCCTTCCTGAATGCGATGATCCAGTCAGACTCCCACAGATCTTCCGTATTTGAGGGGGTGATCGTCAATGTATCGGTTTTCAGGCAAAAACTGCTTTTTCTCATAACATTACCTTTCCTTTCTTTTCCTCCCTACAGCTTCCCCAAGACCATTGTTCCCTATCTGTAACGCTTCTATTATATTATACCATGTAACGGAAAAATTATTGTGCCGGGTACCATACTGTCTGACAGCCGCCCCTGCACAGTCTCAAATAATCTATACCTCAATGTACGCCCCTGCCTGCACGCGCCACATCTGCGCGTACTTTCCGTCTCTCTCGAGAAGCTCACTATGGCTGCCCTGCTCCACGATCCTCCCCTGCTCCAGCATGATGATGCGGTCGGCAAGCCTGGTGGTGGACAGGCGGTGCGAGATAAAGATCACCGTCTTATCCTTTGTCGCCGAGAGCATGGCGTGATTCAGCTGATACTCCGCAATGGGATCCAGCGCGCTTGACGGCTCGTCTAAAATCATCAGTCCGGCTTTTTTGTAGAAAACCCTGGCGATCGCGAGTTTCTGGCTTTCTCCTCCCGACAGATCCATGCCGTCTTCCATAAATTCGGTCGTGAGCGGCATGTCAATCCCCTTCTCCATCCGCTCCACGCGCTCCATCAGCCCGCTGTCTGCAAGCGCCTCCTTTATGCCGTCCTCGCCGCAGCCGTCCGCAACATCGAGGAGTACGTTTTCCCTGACGCTTCCGGCAAAGATCTGAAAGTCCTGAAACACCGTTCCGATCGAATCCCTGTACTTTTGCACATCATAGGTACGGATATCCCTTCCGTCCGCCAGGATCCTCCCCGCATCCACGTCGTAGAGCCGCATGAGCAGCTTGACAAGCGTCGTTTTTCCGGCGCCGTTGTAGCCCACGAGCGCGATCTTTTCACCGGGCGCGATGTGAAGTGATATGTCCCTCAGCAGCCCGCCGGTTCGCTGATCGTAGGCAAAGGAAACCCCGTCAAGTTCCATCTCCCTGGCGCCCTCGGCAGGCTCGATGCCTTCCTCGCTCTGTATCTTTGGTTCGTACGCCAGAAAATCACGGATCTTCTGCACATACAGGCTGCTCTCACACGCGAACGGATACACGTCCGTAAAAATGCTCATCCCTCGTTTCAGTCTCCCGAAGGAGTTATACAAGATGGCTACACCGCTGAATGACAGCACTCCCCGCACTGCCGCCTGAAAAACCAGATAGGTGATATACAACACATCACTGAAAAAATCGTTGCTCACATACCGGCGCATGACGCCCAGAAAAAGCCTACGCATGGCATGCTTTTTCTCCACACGGTAGACCTCCTCATTCGCCTGCTCAAATGTCTGCAGCAAAATATCAGGGATCTCAGGGTTCAGACGGATCTCCTTGGCATAGTCGCCCAGGTAAAACACCCGCTTTACATACTCCCGCTTTCTCTCGTGCGGGTTGCGCTCCATCCGGATCTGGAATGAGCGCTTGTTGTACAACTGATTGAACGCAAACGCCATGACGAAGGAAGATGCCGCAAACACAATGGAGAATCGGTCCCTTATCAGAAAGTAGATCCCCGTGGAGACAAAGACCGTAATGCCTGACGCCGTATTGCGCAGGAAAGCCTCGCACCTGTCAATCTGCGTATCTACCTCGGAAATGGCAAGTACCATTTCATTGTAGTATTCCGGGTTATCATAACACGCCAGGTCGAGCTCCTTCGTCTTTTCATACAAAAGCATCTTGATCTTTTCCCTGACTTTGGGGCGCTCCTTTTCCTGGATATAGTCGCCCGCCACCACCGTGAATACCATGCCCAGCGTGATACAGCCTGCCAGGATCAATATGAACTGCGCCACCTGGCGGAACGGGTAATGAAATTCTGCGGCTTCCAGCACATACCCGATCCCGTAGGTGTGTTCAAAAAAGATGGAGATCTGATTTCGTATGGAGTCCATCAGCGTGAAGATCATAAAGGAGGGGGATGCGCTAAACATCAGCTTTATCAGAAACCAGTTGTTGCGCCACACCATTGCCGCGGATTGCTTTGTGCCGCTTTGATCCTGTTTCAATTTGCCACCTCCTCATCTGTGTCCAGCGCCAGATAGTTCATCGCCTGTCTGCGGTACATCTTTGCATAGCTGCCGTTTCGTGCCATCAGCTCTGTGTGGGATCCCTCTTCTATGAGTCTTCCGCCCTCCAGCATAAAGACCTTGTCGCACTTTTTGACCGACGAGAGCCTGTGTGAGATAAAAAACATGGTATGGTCGCTGCCTTCCTTCATAATGTTCTGAAAAAGCTCGTACTCCGCGATGGGGTCAAGCGCGCTCGACGGCTCGTCAAAGATTTTGATGTAGGAATCCTTCGCAAAAGTCCTCGCCACCGCGATCTTCTGGCTCTCCCCGCCCGAGAATACCGCGCCGTCCGCGTCAAATTCCTTGGTCATCACCGTGTGCATGCCATTTGGCAGGGACATGACTTTCTCGTACATCCCCGCCTTTTTGAGCGCGTCCGCTGCCACCTGTTCGTCGTTTTCACCGTGTCTTCCCATCAGCACATTCTCCATGACGGTTAAGCCGAATATGCTGAAATCCTGAAATGTAACGGCGAACAGTTCTCTGTACGCGTGAAGATTGTATTCTCTGATATCCCTCCCGTTGAGCCTGATCACACCCGAAACAGGGTCATACAGGCGCAGGAGCAGCTTGATGATCGTGGTTTTTCCGGCTCCGTTATGCCCGACCAACGCCGCGATCTCACCTTCCTTGATCGTAAACGACAAGTCCTTGATGGTCTCCTCCTCTTTGTAGGAAAAGCTCACATGGTCAAATTCGAGCGTCTCAAACTTCCCTTCCGGCATCACGCCGTCCTGATCCTCGGGGATTTTTTCCTGATATGCCATAAATCCCCGCAGATTGCTGATGAACATGCCGTTTTTCATAATACTCATAATATTCTCAAACAAGCCGATCAGAATCCATGTCATGGCTACCATCAGGCTGGACATGACCGTGAGCTGCGCCAGGGAGATCGAACCCGTGACGCGGTTGCGGTAGATCGCATACAGCAGGACGCCCTCAAAGATCACCGTAAAGGTAAAGGTGATCTTGAGAAAACTCAGGCTCGCGTTGCTGAAAGCGTACTTCACGGCGGTGCGGACTTTGTGCTGCGTCGCATCACGGTACTGCCGCTTTAGGAGCGAGAACACATTGGACAGCCTGATCTCCTTGGCGTAATCGGGAAGATACATAACACGATTTACATAATTCAGCACTTTGTCGTCAGGCGCCTGTTCCGTATACCGCTTAAATTCATATTTATTTTTGAAGTGGCCAAACACAAAATTTCCGATCAGCGGAGACAGGATGAACAGTACGGCGTAATGGTCGATCTCATACATGAACCAGAACACCGCGATCGTCGCCGCCGTGCCGCCGAGCACGCCCCACATGTTCCGGATGATCTCCAGGATCCTGGTGTCCGAGTTGTCCATTGACATCGTGTACCGGTTATAAAATTCCGAATCCTCATAACATCGCAGCTCCACATTTTTCGCCTTTGCATACAGCTTTGAATATACTCCGTAATGCAGCCTGACAGCCGACAGCGGATAAACTACGTTCTCCACATAATTCTCGTACACGCTCAGCAGAAAGAACATCGCCCCGCACAGCAGGATAAAACGGAACACGACCTGGAAATCCTGGTTGCGGTCCAGCGCGTCGACAATATGGCGTAAGAAGACCGCCTCAAAAAACACCCACTCAAAGTACCCTGACGCCTGTACAAAAAACGAGTGGATCACCATACTCTTTTCTATAGAAAAACCAAGCTTCAACGCGTAGCAGTCATTTCTTATGGTTTCCTGAAATGTCAGTTTCTTTTCCTTTCGTTCCTTTGCCCTTTTCATCCTTGTCTCCTATTTCATATTTGATAGCACTCCGATCAAGATCGCGCGGTCTCTGATCTCACTCTATTTTACTACAGTCTGTGTCCTATGGAAATATGTTTTCTGCATTTTTGTCCCTGATCCGTTACAGGCATCAAGCCATGCAAAAACCGCTTTGCGGATGTCAAAGCCACGTACCGTGGCTTGATGCATCTAGGCCGCTATGCTTTCTCACGGACTTCGCAGCGCAGTGCGAAGTCCTGGACTGAACTGTTACCCCGATCCTATCCTCAATCCCCGTCAGTCTTCCCCTTGTGTGCCTGTTTACACCATGGATGCTCTCACAGACATGCTCCGGACAGCAAAAACCTTTCTCTGCTCTGTCACAGCACTTATGATATTGCTATGCCGGTGCGGAGAAAGGTTATTCATTTTTTCCATCACCATATTGTTCTGATATTATATGTTGGTATTTTTGCATCCTTAGTAACTATTACAAGATTTTCTATAGCTGCCTGTGCAATGATGAGCCTGTCAAAAGGATCTCCATGTATCTGAGGAAGGTTTTTGAGATAATCAAGATGAGAAGGCTTTATTGGAAGAATACAAAAATCCTCATCCTTACATGTCCGTGCAATCGTTTCAATAGATTCGTTCATTTCCAGCTTTCCGATACTTTGTTTTATTGCGATTTCCCATAAAGAAACAATACTCACAAAAATATCGTTATCATCCAGAATAACTTTCTTTGCATTCATAGACAGAAAATCTTCTTTAAATAACGCCCAAAGCAGCGTATGAGTATCCAATAGATACATATCACATATACTCCTTAAAGCAATCTGGGGTTTCGTCAAAATCTTCTGACATAACAAACTTCCCCTCTAAAATACCTAACCTTCTCTCCGGGTGTTTTCTTACCACAATGGCAGATTCATCTCTCAACTGTTTAAATTTTAGAAATTGAATATATTCTATTACATCAGCTATATTGGCTTCCGGCAGATCTTTCAGTTCCTCTTCTAACAGATCATATGTCATGTCATCACATCCTCAAAATATATTAAACAGTAATTCCTAACCTATTACAGGATAGTATAACAAAAAATTTTTCACTTATCAAGGAAAAACCTGTTTTCGACCAGACTTTTGAACTGTACCGCCCAGAATGTCAGGTCGCAGTCCAGACCGTGGCCTTTCTTATAGTCTTCTTCCAGCCTCACATCCACATACGGCGTGGGATATTCGATCTTCAACGGCGAATAGCGCTTGTTGTGCGGCTGTCCAAAGTTCATTTTCAGTATCCCCTCATCGTCTGTCGCCGCGGATATTGCCTCGAGAGACTCTTTCACGACACCCACGCGCTCCCCTACGCCCAGCATTGCGATCTCCGTCAAAATCCTTCTGTACGTGATCGTGCTGATGTAGTCCGGGTCAAATGCCCTGATCGGCGTCACAAGCGCAAAGTAGGGCGCGTAATACCTGCTTTTTGTCTTCACATGCATCTGGTTGTCCGGTTTCATGATCCTGTTGATATGGTTCAACGCATCCGCGAGCATCTGGATATTCTTCTCCGTTCTCCATGTCTTCGTGTATGCCAACGCTGACAGCGTATAGGCGTTCGAAAAATACTCGTCGGACTCAATATAAGGAAGCTTGTTTGTCTTCTCCACTCCCTTTCGCTTTTTCAGTATTTCCTCCAAAGACGACATCTGCAGGATCCGCTCAAAGCCTTTCAGCGCGATCTGCTGAAATGCTATCAGATCCTCATGATCATCACCATACCCGAGCATTGCCTGTACCGTGTACAGCATTGCGCCGAGACAGTTGCCATTCCGGATGCAGATGAACCGGTTATCATACCGTTCGATCTCCGGCGGGATGTAGGAAAACTCCTGTCTCATGATCTGCTCGTCGCGCATCGCCCTCACAAAGCCTGCCACGATCGGGTTCAGTTCACAGCCGCACCGTGATCGAGAGCATGCCGTCCGCATACGACGCCGAGATGCTCCCTCCCATGCGCTCTGTCAGAAGCTTGGCGATCGAGAGTCCAAGCCCGGTCGAATCCCTCCCGGTCTCCACGGTATAAAAGCGGTCAAAGAGACGCTCACAGGACACCCAGTCCAGATCCTGCGCACTGTTGCAGAATACGACCGTGCCGTCCGCAGACAGTTCAACCGACAGGCAAACCTGCCCGGAACACATGTCACCGCCGCACGCGCTCCGGGCAGGCTTGCCGTATTTGACGGCATTGTCCAGTATGTTGCTAAATACACGTCTGAGCGCCCCTGTGTCCAGAAACCGCACCACCTCCGCGTCCGCAATCCTGATCCGGGGCTCGATGCCGTTCTGCGTGAATATATCATAGTAGGACAGCAGACAGTCCGCGAGGAAACGGTTCAGCACGACGCGCTCCCCAGCCAGGCCGGAGTCTGTCCGGCAGTCAGCCGGCGCTTTCCGGCTTCCGGCATTTTCCCCGGGAGCCGACAAGATGATGGAATACCGGAACAGCTCCTCCGTGAGTGAGTGCATCGCGTCCGCCCGGTTGCGGATCTGTGCAAGATAGTGAGCCGCACGCTCGACATCCGGCTCTCCCGGATCTCCGCGCCCGCTTTCCAGCGCCGCGTCCGCAAGCTCCAGATAGCCGTAGATCGCCGTGAGCGGTGTGCGCAGGTCGTGGGAAATGTTGGTGACAGCCTCCTTGAGCTCCCTGTCGCCATTCCGGTATCTGCTGCGGCTCTCGTACAAAACGCCAAGCTCCCTGTTCAAACGCGCCGCAAACGCCCTGATGTGCCTGTCATTTCCCGGGGCATAGATCCGGTTGTTGGTCTCTTCGCCCAGGCGGCCGCCAAGCTGTGCGCCGATCTGATCCAGATCACGGTACAGAAAATATATTTTTAGGACCAGCAGCGCTATGACAAGTGCCCCCGCAGCACAGATCACACCCCATGGAAATGAAACCATCGCTCTCTTCCCCTTTTTTCATTATTTTTATTTCAAATCCCTTTTCCGAAATACCAGTGTGCCGCTGCCGGAGAGCACTGCCACCGCCGCCAGCGCTCCAGCTGCCTGCAGTCCCGAAAAGCGGTCATAATAGTCCTCGTCTCCCTCGTCCAGCGCGCAGGAGAGCGCCAGCGAAGTGGGCAGTACCGCGGCAATGCATTCGTACACTTTCCGCTCCGTCCCGGTCAGATACTTTGGATTGGGCGCCAGCTCGACTCCGGGGAGATCGCCGATCTCCTCCTGCGATGCGTACACATACTGCCCACGCGCCGCAACGTACGCCCGCTCTGTCATCGGGGGCTGCAGAAGACCTTTGAGCGCTGACGCGCCCGCTGCCAGCAGCAATATGGAGAGCAGCGCATTCAGCAAAACGGCTTTTGACTTGTCCAGTACCACCATAGAGATCAGCACAGCGACCGCAGCGCTCGAACAGATTGACAGAAAAGCGAGCGCAAACGTTTCCGGCAGACTGTACAGCCTGCTCCACACCATATCACCGACCAGAAGCGGTCCCGCTGTCACTGCCGCCAGTGTGTAGGCTGCAGACTGCGCAACCCCCGCGCATGCGACTGTGACCAGATTCGCCAGATAGATCGTCACCCTGCTGTGCCCCACGCTGATCTTGTTGCGCATCGTCCCGTCACTGTACTCTGTACCGATGAACAGTCCGCTGAAACACGCCACCGTGATCCCCACAAACGTCATGTAGTTAAAAAAATAATTGTTTCCGTTCTGAAACGGATAGCCGTTTGCGGTATTGACCCTCAACAGAAAATAGACAAAAATTCCCCACGCGAACACGCCTGCCTCCATGATCCAGAAAAGCCTGCTGCGCCAAAGCCTTGCAAAGTCCGCCGACAATAGATTACGCATTCTGCCCACCTCCGATCAGATTCATGTAGTAGGTCTCGAGGCTCTCATTTCTCTCGTGCATGGAGATCGTGTCGCAGCCCGCCGCGTCGAGCACATGGACGAGATCCGACGCCTTGATCTCCCCGTAGACATCCGCCTCCGTGCGGGACACCACGCGGTACGCCGATCCGATCCGGTCGAGCGCCATGCACAAAAGTCTCGTGTCGCTCACCACGAGCCGTGTACACTTCCTGCACTCCGCCTCCAGCTCCGCCGCGCTGACCTCCTTCACCATGCTGCCCTTGTCGATAAAGCCGTAGTGCGTGGCAAGCCGCGACAGTTCGTCGAGAATGTGGCTTGAGATCAGCACCGTAATCTGTCTCTCGCGGTTCAATCGCAGGATCAGCTCCCTGATCTCTATGATGCCCTGCGGGTCGAGACCGTTCACCGGCTCGTCGAGCATCAGAAAATCGGGTTCCCCGCACAGCGCGATCGCGATCCCGAGCCGCTGGCGCATGCCGAGCGAGAAGTTTTTCACCCTCTTTTTCCCTGTGTTTTCCAGACCGACAAACGCGAGCAGCTCGTCAATCCCGTCGAAGGAGGGCATTCCGAGCACACGGTACTGTTCCCTGATATTTTCCTTTGCCGTCGCGTCCAGATACACCGACGGCGTCTCCACCACCGCGCCCATCCTGCGGCGGCACCGCGCTATCTTTCTATCCGCATTGCCCACGCCGTACAGGGCAAACGTGCCCGATGTCGGCAGCTGCAGACCGCAGATCAGACGTATCAGCGTCGTCTTGCCCGCACCGTTTTTTCCCACAAAACCGTAGATCGCGCCCTTTGGCACATGCATGGACAGGTTGTTCAGCGCCTTGAAGTCCTTGTAGTGCTTGCAGAGTGCATTTGTTGTCAGACAGTAATCCATTTTCTTCTCACCTTTCTTGCCTTTCTCGCCTTTTGACCACCTGTAATGATCAGCACCTATTTTTCGACAGGTTCACGGAATCTCTCTGCGCAGATCTGATGTTAGAACAAATGTTTGATCGCATCAAAATACTGCCCTTGGGAGATCCCGGGAAGCTGTCTTACAGGATCACAGTAAAGCATAAGGTTCAAGAAACCGGTAAAGAGATCAGTAAAGATTTGGTAAAGATTTCAGTCGGAAGCCGATCCCCCAGACCGCCTCGATGCAGTCCGCCTCGCCGATCCCTGCAAGCTTCTTTCTGAGATTGCTGATGTGCTGTTTCAGGGAACTGTCGGTGCAGTCCGGCGTGTCCTCGCTGATACAGTCGAGGATCGCAGCCTTGGAGAAAACCTGTCCGGCATTCTGCATCAGGAGGCGCAGAATGGCAGATTCTGTCCGTGTCAGACGGACTGCTGTGTTTTTATCCTGCGCTTTCTGTGACGAGACCTCGCGCAGTACAAGGTCGAGCATAAGATCCCCCACCGTCAGCCTCCGATCTTTTTGACAGCTGTCAGGACCAGCTGTCTGCCCCGCCCTGGCAGACAGATCACGCTTTCTCAGCTGCACGGTGATGCGCGCGAGCAGCTCCCTGACCGCAAACGGCTTTGTGATGTAGTCCGCCGCACCTCCGAGCAGTGCATCCACCTTGTCATCTATGCCGACTTTCGCGCTGATCACGATGACAGGGATATCTCGGATATCCCGGATATCCTGAATCTGCTGCAAGAGCGTCTCGCCTGTCACGCCGGGCAGCATCAGATCCAGCAGGATCAGATCCGGCTTTTGCCTGCCTTTCTGATCCGCCAGCAGATACTGTGCCTCCGTGCCCGAATACGCGCGGCAGGTGCGATACCCCTCCCTGTGCAGGCTCTCCTCGATGATATCCCCGATGTGCACATCGTCCTCGATGACCGCGATCATCTTCGGCGTTGTATTTCCCTCACTTTTCATAATTTCAATACACTCCGGTCGTATGTCATGATGCCGTTGGTCTCCTCCTCGATATCGGTGAGCTGCGTGTAGACCGACGCACACAGTCCTTCCCTTTTCAGCTCCTCTATCCTTCTCTCAAAGGCGCTGTACGCGTCCTGCAGCGCCGCCGTGTCACTGTGGCTTCCGTAGCCGAAATATCTGTCCGAGTACGTGTGCCCCTCCACCGCAAGGGATATCCCCCCAAACTCCGATATGACATACGGTTTTCCGCTCTTTTTGGCGATCAGATCAAAGAAATAGATGTGCTCGCTCTTCACATCGCCCGCGCCCTGGTCAAACCAGCCGCTGTGGGCGTCGATGAGGCGCGTATTGTCGACGCTGCGCACCAGTTCGGTGTTCTCCTTCGCGTCAAACTGCCCCCAGCCCTCGTTGAAGAGCACCCACATGCAGATCGAAGTACAGTTGTAGAGCTGTTCCACCGTCTCGATGCACTCTTTCTTCCACTCCTCCCTGCCGTTCTTGTCCGCCCTTGACATATAGGCGTAGTCGTTGTCGCGCTTGCGCCGGAGCGGGAACAGGACCGTCGGGATATAGCAGGTCTTGACCAGGTTGTAAGTCGTTCCGCCGTTGATCATGTCCTGCCAGACGAGCATCCCAAGCCTGTCACAGTGGTAGTACCAGCGCATGGGTTCTATCTTGCAGTGCTTCCGTATCATGTTAAATCCCCTCGATTTTGCTGTCTCAATATCGAAGATCATCGCCTCGTCACTCACCGGCGTCAGCAGACTCTCGGGATAATAGCCCTGGTCGAGAACTCCTTTCTGAAAATAAGGCCTGTGGTTCAGACAGAGCCTTGGGATCCCGTCCCTGTCCGGCTCCGCGGTGAAACAGCGCATGCCAAAATAGCTCTCCACCATGTCCTCGCCGTAGACGATCCTGAGCTCGTACAGAAACGGATCCTCCGGCGTCCAGCTCCTCTTGTCCGGTATCTCCATGGTTATCACAGCCTTTTCCTCCGCCGTGACTACGGTCTTTGTTTCACCGGCTACCTGATCTTTCTCAAACAGGAGCACCTTGCAGGGGATTTCTGTGCTGTCTTCTGTTTTGCAGCAGGCTTCCGTCCCGAAAAGCGCCGCCTTGTCAGAATCCGGTGCCGCCTTTTCGCCGCTTTCCTTATTGGAGACCACCTCGATGACTACCCTGTCATGGTCATAATCGGGCGTGATGCGCAGCCTGCGGATATAGACCTCCGGCACCCACTCGCACCACACCGTCTGCCACAAACCGCTCTGCGCCGTGTAGAACATGCCGCCGTTTTTGAGCATCTGCTTGCCTCTCCCATGGTACGATGTGTCGCTCTTGTCCTGCACGCAGAGGCGCAGGGTATTCTTTCCGGTCTGTATACAGGAGGTGATGTCGAGCGCAAATGCCTGGTAGCCGCCCGAGTGCGTCCCCGCCAGCTCGTCGTTCACATACACGCGGCAGCGCTCGTCGCAGGCGCCGAAATTCAAGAGCAGCCGCTTCCCCGCCGGGATCCTGTCGATCTCGAGCTTTCGCTCATACCACAGGTACTCGTCCGGTTTCAGCTGGCGGTTCACACCGGACAGGCTGGTCTCCGGCGAGAACGGCACGCGGATCTCACCGTCCCACAGCACAGGTCTCGTGTCATCGCCCGTGATCGCGTATTTCCAGAAGCCGTTTAAAATTTTATAATTCTTCCGCGCCATCTGCGGTCTCGGGTACTCGGTCAGCACAGTCTCCGTCTGCTCCTGCGCGATGCGCTCCCCCCACGGCGTGAAGAGCTGATGATGCGTTTCGCCGCCCTTGTCCAAGATCTTATTCAATTGAAGTGTATCGAGCATTTCCCTGATTTTCATATATGATCAACTCCTACCAATCCGCATTATCAATCACTTTCCAACAATTATAGTATACTCTGATTATATACCGATGACAAGGCTGGAATCCAAACGTTTGCGAATTAGGTTGACAGTCGTCAACCTGTTTGTTATACTGAAATTGTTTGACATGAGTAATACAAAAATATTTCCGCCTCAAATCGAATATGAAAAAGCACCTATTCGTTCAAAAAATATACACTCAAAAAGGAGGTCTTCAATCATGATAAACCACATCATAAACTCAACGCTGCTGCTCCTGTTCCTATTGATGCTCTCCGTCTGCCTGGAAAAACGGATAGATCCCCGCCTGAAATACGCGCTGTGGCTGTTGGCAGTCGTCAAATTACTGATCCCGCTGCCTGCTTTTGAGACGCCCATGAGCGTTCTGAACCTTGTCGATCCCACTGCCCTGGAAAGGGACAGCACGGACCAGCGCCCCGACGCACGCTCAGACACCGCAGCCACCGATCTATCTTTAAAGCAGGAGGCGCCTGACCAACAGGCTTCGAGTCAAAAGACTTTGAACCAAAAGACTTTAGATCAACAGACTGGCTATGAAAAAACAGCCGCTCAGAAAGCGTCTTTCCAGAAAATACCAGCGATCCTCACCGCGCTGTGGCTCTTCGGCTGCCTGCTGTGCTGCGGGATCTTTCTGTGGAGCGCTGTCCGTTTGCGCAGATGGCTGCGGCATGGCCGGGTTTTGATGGGAAACTATAAGGATAGACTTTCTATCTATGAGATAGACGGACTTGGCACGCCCTGTCTCATCGGCGTCTTTGCCCCTGCGATCTATCTCGACAGGGCAAATCCTTTTGACAGGGAACAGCTCTCTTTGATACTGGCACATGAATACACCCATTTCAGACACGGGGATCACATCTGGGCTGCTGTGAGATGTATCTGTGTCTCTGTATACTGGTACAATCCCATTGTGTGGCTGGCGGCGCGCAGGTCAGCCGGCGACGGGGAGCTTGCCTGCGATGCGGGAACCCTGGAACACATCGGCGCGCAGAACCCTGCCCCATACGCCAGAACGCTGATCCTGGCAGCCCAAAACCTGTCACAGCCGGCTGCCGCGCGCATGACCGGATTCCGCACAGGCGCCGCGGGCGGTATGAAAGAGATGAAAAGACGGATCAACCTGTTAAAACATAAGCCCCGCACCCGGCTCGTAACACTTGCCGCGACACTCGCTCTGTGCGGCATCATCGTCGGGTGCACTTACGGAAGTGCTGTAGGCAGCGATTCTGACGGCATTGTGACGGCTCCAGAACTGACAGAAACCGCGCAAAAGGACATGTCGATAACCCGCACCGAGACAGAAACGCTTCCCACTGCTGAAATCAATACGGAACTCAGCACCGAGCACGCCGGGACAGAATCCGGAACAGAATCCTCCTCTCCGGAAAGTATGATCTACCACGGCACCGCGCTGTACACTGTTCCGGAACCGGACTATGTATGCATCTGCATACAGCCCTCTGTGCTCAGGGAATATCAGGACTATTTCTATATCCCGTCCGGCAGCGCGCAGAGTCAGCTAATCTCATTGATGGAACGCATGAAACCCGACTGGCAGGACGACGATGATCGCTCCGTCGTCGCAAAAAAGGGACTCAAAGAGACCGGATATCAACTGTACTATAAGGGCTGTGCCTACATGGTCTTCGAGGGCGGATATCTCTATGCGACGGAGGTCGACGAAGAGCGCGGAGTCGTAGAGTCCCTTGTCCGCAATGAAGCTCTCTGCGGTCTCGTACAGCAGCTCCTGTCAGAAGACCTCGGCTATGAACCCGTCGACATCACGCAGATCCACGACATCGTATCTGCGAAATTAGACGTGTGCAGTATCTTTACAGACCAAAAATTTTACAGCCAGACCATCACGGACCGGAAGACTCTTGCACTGTTCGAAGACTGGTTCTCCAACGCATCTTACATTTCATTTGGTGCCGGCTGCGGCAATGAGAACGCCTGTCTGGAGCTGACGCTCTCCGACGGAAACGTCATCCGGCTGTCCATGGCGATCGACAGCTGCTCCAATTTCGGCGTCAACGGCGTCTACTATGACTACAGACCGAAAACTTCCTGGGATAATGCTGAATTTTATCAGTGCTTTGACGAGATACCGTTTGAGTACTGATACATTATCAAACAAGCCTTAAAACAGCCTAAGCTGCTCATACCTCTGCGGATATTCCGCCAGATAGGCAAAGCAGGCATTCAGATCATGCACGATGCCGTTGTCCTGGCACTTTTTCCTGAACAGCGCCATCAGCTCCCGGCTGTGGTCGCTCTGTATCTCGTAGGCATGTCCGTACTTTCTCTGGTATCGCTCCTTCACGCCGGGAAAGTGCCTGTCCAGCGCGGCATAGAAATACTCCCTGTCGCCGTCGCGCAGCGTCACCCCCATGCCAAAGCAGATGATGCCGTACACCTTCGTCTCAATGCAGTAGTCCAGGATCCCCTCAATGTTCTCCCGCGTGTCATTGATAAAAGGAAGGATCGGTGACAGCCAGACGACGGTCGGGATCTGATGGTCGCGAAAGACCTGCAGCGCCGCTGCCCGCTCCCTCGTCGTGCACACATTCGGCTCCAGCACCCTGCACAGATCCTCGTCGTACGTCGTCAGTGTCATCTGGACGACACATTTTGCCTTCCTGTGAATGCGCTCTAGCAGCTCCAGATCCCGCAGGATCCTGTCTGATTTCGTCTGGACCGTCACGCCGTACTCATAGCGGTCGATGATCTCCAGACACCTTCTCGTGAGCTTTAACGTCTCCTCACAGTGCATATAGGGATCGCACATGGCGCCGGTCCCGATCATGCACTTCCTGCGCCTGGAGCGCAGCGCTCGCTCGAGCAGCTCCGGCGCATTCTGCTTGACCTCAATATCCTCAAAATCATGTGTGAAGCCATAGCACGTGCTCCTGCTGTCGCAGTAAATGCAGCCGTGCGTGCACCCTCTGTACAGATTCATGCCGTTTCTGGCGGACAAGATCCCCTTCGCGTTCACAAAATGCATTTTCTTCCTCCTCCCGTCCCTTCACACAGTTCCCTGCCTGCCGCGCTTGCACTCCGCTCTGTACTGAACAGGAGTTCTTCCGGTCGCCTTCTTAAACGCCTGAGAGAAATAGGACTGCGAGGAGAAACCCAGGCTTGTCGCGATCTGCGAAATGGAGTGCGACGTGGAACTGAGCAGCGATTTCCCCTCCTCGATCCGCTTCTGCAGAAGGTATGTGATCGGCGAGACCCCCATGTATTTCGCAAAGGCATGAGCCATATAATACTTGTTCATATGGGAGAGTGCCGCCAGCGTGTCCAGCGTGATATTCTCCGCGTAATTGGCGTCCAGGTACTTCTTGATCCGTGCGCACTCACTGTTCAGGAGAACATTGCTGCTCTGCACGATGGACAGATTGTTGTGCCGGAGCATGCACAGCATGATCACTTCCAAAAGGTTCTGGCAGACAGCCTCGTAGTTCTCCTCCTTCTTGTTGATCTCCTCGAGCATGATATTCAGATAGGAATACACATACGAGTTCTGCGTGTTGTACTTGTACACGTCACCCGACGCGGTCTGCATCAGGATCCTGTCCTGCACCGAGGCGATCTCCTCAAACGAAAACGCGAGTCCCTCGATGCCCAGCACGATGTATTCCAGCGGTGTCGTGTACAGGGATTTCTCGGTGTGCTGCACGTTGGGATTGATGATGACCATATCGTTCTCGCACACAGGGAACTCCATGCCCTCCGTG
>CAJUQU010000042.1 GCA_910588595.1 uncultured Lachnospiraceae bacterium
TCCAGCATTCCTAATTTTTTCCAAGCAAATATTATCGTTTTATCATTTATACTTTATCATATTACCATCGTTTTTCTTCCCATTTGACAAAGTAACTTTTGAGAAACATCTTGACAAATTACCTTTAATGGTTATAATATAGAGTCAACAGACAAAGGCGTCTTTGAGTTAAATACTCGAAGGCGCTTTTCTTTTGTTATGAGATTTTTTGTGAAGCAGAACATGCATATAATAGAACAAGGGCGTCATTGCCTTCCATGGTGGATTATCTCGAGCCTCTCCAGACGGCAGACTGGGAGAGACGGTTGAACTGGGAGACCTCCCTTTTTATGTAGGGTACAGTATCATCCTGAATTTAAGAGTCCCCCAATCATCCCCACCCTCTATTTATGGGATTTGTGGGAGTTGCCAAGGAGTATGCATTAGATTAAGCTTGACGCAGGGGGTATATACATGGTTTTACATGAAGAATGTGGTGTTTTTGGAATCATCAGTCCGGTGACTGCCGATGTGGCAGGGACTGCATATTACGGTCTGTATGCATTACAGCATAGAGGACAGGAAAGCTGCGGTATTGTGGTAAATGATGACGGAGTGTTTTCCTCTCATAAAGATTTGGGGCTAGTCAGTGAGGTGTTTACTACAGAAACCTTGTCGCGTCTGCCAAAAGGAAATATGGCGGTGGGGCATGTCCGGTACGGAACCACGGGAGGCAATAGACGCAGTAATTGTCAGCCTATCGAAGTCAATCATCAAAAAGGAAGAATGGCACTTGCTCATAACGGAAATCTCAGCAATGCCGCCATACTCCGCAATGAACTTGAATTATCCGGCGCAATTTTTCATACTACCAGCGATACGGAGACCATTGCTTATATTGTCACAAAAGAGCGTCTGAGGACTCCGTCCATTGAAGATGCCTTAAGTGCCGCCATGAATTCGCTTGACGGAGCTTACTCTCTTGTTCTGATGTCACCGCAAAAGCTGATCTGTGCCAGGGATCCCTATGGATTCCGCCCTCTCTGTTACGGCAGGACACAGGATGGAATGTACATAGCCGCCTCCGAAAGCTGTGCTTTGAAAGCAGTGGGAGCCGAATTTGTGAGAGATCTGGAGCCGGGGGAAATTCTGGTATTTGGTCCGGAGGGAATTGTTTCCCGCAGGGAACACTGTGACAGGCAGAAGAAAAAGCTCTGCATTTTTGAATATATCTATTTTGCCAGACCGGATTCTACTATTGACAAAGTATCTGTTCACGAATCCAGAATACGGGCGGGAAGAATTCTGGCCAGAAAGCATCCCATACCGGCGGACATAGTCATGGGAGTGCCTGATTCCGGTCTGGATGCGGCTCTGGGATTCAGCATGGAATCGGGGATTCCATACGGAATCGGCCTTATTAAGAATAAGTATATTGGCAGAACATTTATTTCCCCGGGGCAGAACGAACGGCTGGATCAGGTGAAAATCAAGCTGAGTGCCATTGAAGAAAGCGTCAGAGGAAAAAGGGTGGTACTGATTGATGATTCCATTGTGAGGGGAACCACCAGCGGCCGTATCGTAAAGTTGTTACGGGAAGCAGGAGCCAAAGAAATCCATATGCGAATTTCATCTCCACCCTTTTTGCATCCCTGTTATTATGGTACGGACATTGATTCCGAGGAAAATCTAATCGCATGTCATCACAGTGTATCAGAGACGGTGCAGATCATAGGAGCAGACAGCCTAGGATATCTTCCAGTGTCGGAGCTTGGATCTTTGATTGGAAATACCGGATACTGTAGCGCCTGCTTTGATGGGGAGTATCCCACGGAAATTCCCACCGACACAAGAAAGAACAGGTTTGAGCAGAAGCTTTCAAAAAAGGAAACAGTTGCATTATAAATTGACAACATGATCCAAATGCCATCTACCAGCCGTTTGATCAACCGTAGTGCTTACCGAAATCTGCCAACTGGTTGCAATCATATTCGACAAACATGGACGCAAATATTTCAAACAAATCGCATTTTTTTAATGAGGCAAACAACAAATGAAAGCTTTTTTGATATTGGAAGACGGCACTGTGTTTGAGGGTACTCACATAGGTGCCAGCAAGGAAATAATCAGTGAAATTGTATTTAATACATCTATGGCAGGGTATCTGGAGATATTGACCGACCCCTCCTACGCAGGGCAGGCTGTCTGCATGACCTACCCCCTGATCGGTAATTACGGCATCTGCAGAGACGATATGGAATCTTTTAAGTCCTGGCCGGACGGCTTTATCGTGCGGGAGCTCTCCCGCGTTTCCAGCAATTTCCGAAGTGATATGACTATACAACAGTTTCTGGATGAGAACGGCGTCCCTGGCATCGCGGGTATCGACACAAGGGCTCTCACCCGAATTCTGCGGGAAAAGGGCACCATGAACGGAATGATCACTACGAACGAAGATTACTGCCTAGAAGATATCCTTCCCAGATTAATGAAATACACCACGGGCAAGGTGGTGGAGAAGGCAACCTGTCCCACAAAATATACCATAGCGCCGACCATCGCCTTGGAACAGAATGGTCCCCTCTCCGGCGCAGCCAGATTTGACAGGGCGGCCTACGAGCGGGAAAAGCGGCCCGCTTTGGTAAAATCGTTGAACGGAATCGGTCTCAAGGTGGCGCTTTTGGATCTGGGAGCAAAATCCAATATTTCCCGCTCCCTGTCCGAGAGAGGCTGTGAGGTTACGGTGTACTCTGCCCTGACGCCCGCTTCCGAAATCATTGCGGACGCCCCCGACGGCATTATGCTGAGCAACGGCCCCGGAGACCCCAAGGAGTGCGCCTCCGTCATAGCGGAGATCAAAAAGCTGTATGACACCGAGATTCCCATTTTTGCAATCTGCCTGGGGCATCAGCTCATGGCCCTTGCCACCGGAGCCGACACTTACAAGATGAAATACGGACACCGGGGCGGCAATCATCCGGTAAAGGATTTATCCACCGGCAGGGTGTATATTTCCTCGCAGAATCACGGCTATGTGGTTGATACTGACAAGCTGGATCCGTCCGTTGCAGTTCCAGCCTTTGTCAATGTAAACGACGGCACCAACGAGGGTCTTTCCTATACAGGCAAGAATATTTTCACTGTTCAGTTTCACCCGGAGGCTTGCTCCGGGCCGCAGGATTCCGGTTATTTGTTTGACAGATTCATTGATATGATGAAAGGAGAGAACGAAAATGCCTAAGAATCCAAATGTAAAGCGCGTTATGGTAATCGGCTCCGGTCCCATCGTCATCGGGCAGGCGGCTGAGTTTGACTATGCAGGCACACAGGCGTGCCGCTCCTTAAAGGAAGAAGGCGTGGAGGTCATTCTGGTGAACTCCAATCCTGCAACGATCATGACGGACAAGGATATTGCGGACAAGGTGTATGTGGAGCCGCTGACTGTCAGGGTGCTGGAGCAGATTATTGAGAAGGAGAAGCCCGACAGCATTCTTCCCACGCTGGGAGGACAGGCGGGGCTGAATCTGGGAATGGAGCTGGAGGAGTCCGGTTTCTTGAAGGCGCACAATGTAACACTGTTGGGAACCACTGCCCAGACCATCCGCAACGCGGAGGGACGCCAGGAGTTTAAGGATTTGATGGAGCACATCGGTGAGCCCTGTGCGGCGTCCCTGGTGGTAGAGAGTGTGGAGGACGGCGTTGCGTTTACTAACACCATCGGCTATCCCGTGGTGCTTCGTCCGGCGTACACTCTGGGCGGCTCCGGCGGCGGCATTGCTCACAACCAGGCGGAGCTGGAGGAGATTCTGGAGAACGGGCTGCGTCTGTCCCGCGTAGGACAGGTGTTGGTGGAGCGCTGTATCGCGGGCTGGAAAGAAATCGAGTATGAGGTTATGCGGGACAGCATGGGCAACTGCATCACCGTATGTAATATGGAGAATATTGACCCTGTGGGTGTGCATACCGGGGACAGTATCGTGGTAGCGCCTTCCCAGACCTTGAGCGACAAGGAGTATCAGATGCTTCGAACCTCCGCCCTCAAGATTATTAACGAACTGCAGATTACCGGAGGGTGCAATGTGCAGTTTGCGCTGCATCCTACCAGCTTTGAATATTGTGTGATTGAGGTGAATCCCCGTGTGAGCCGCTCCTCCGCGCTTGCATCCAAGGCCACCGGATATCCCATTGCCAAGGTGGCGGCCAAGATTGCGCTGGGATTTACCCTGGATGAAATCAAAAACGCCATCACCCACAAAACCTATGCAAGCTTTGAGCCCACGCTGGATTATTGTGTGGTAAAGATACCGAGACTTCCTTTCGATAAATTTATCACGGCAAAGCGCACGCTGACCACCCAGATGAAGGCCACGGGCGAAGTGATGAGCATTTGTAATAATTTTGAGGGCGCGCTGATGAAGGCGATCCGTTCTCTGGAGCAGCATGTGGACTGCCTGCTCAGTTACGATTTCAGCGCCCTGTCCGTGGATGAGCTGAAGGAGCGCCTGAAAAAAGTGGATGACCAGCGGATTTACGTGATTGCGGAGGCCATCCGCAAGGGTATGGATTACGATACCATACACGAACTCACCCAGATAGATGTTTGGTTCATTGACAAGATTGCCATTTTGGTGGAGATGGAGCAGGCTCTTAAGGAAGGTCCTCTCACAGTGGAGCTTCTGCGGGAGGCAAAGCGGATTGAATTCCCGGACAATGTGATTTCCAGGCTCACGGGCGTGCCGGAGGAGGAGATCAAAAAGCTGCGTTACGACAACGGTATTGTTGCGGTCTACAAGATGGTGGATACCTGTGCGGCGGAGTTTGCCGCTTCCACGCCCTATTATTACTCTGTGTTCGGCGGTGAGTGTGAAGCCCGCAGGACAGAAGGGCGGAAAAAGGTGCTGGTGCTGGGTTCCGGCCCCATCCGCATCGGCCAGGGCATCGAGTTCGATTACTGTTCCGTGCACGCCACATGGGCGTTTTCCAAGGCGGGCTATGAGACGATTATCATCAACAACAATCCCGAGACGGTGAGCACGGACTTTGACATTGCGGACAAGTTATATTTTGAGCCGCTGACGCCGGAGGATGTGGAGTCAATTGTAAATATTGAACATCCCGACGGAGCGGTGGTGCAATTCGGCGGGCAGACGGCTATCAAGCTGACCGAGAGCCTGATGAAGATGGGTGTGCCGATTCTTGGCACCAAGGCGGAGGATGTGGATGCTGCGGAGGACAGGGAGCTGTTTGACAGGATACTGGAGCAGACGAAGATTCCCCGTGCGGCGGGCGGCACGGTCTATACCGCCGAGGAGGCGAAGGAGGTTGCCAACAGACTGGGATATCCGGTGCTGGTGCGCCCTTCCTATGTGCTGGGCGGTCAGGGGATGCAGATTGCCATCTCCGACGCCGAGATTGAGGAGTTCATGGAGATTATCAACCGCATTGCCCAGGATCACCCCATTCTGGTGGACAAATATCTGATGGGCAAGGAGGTTGAGGTGGACGCCGTATGTGACGGCACGGATATTTTGATTCCCGGTATTATGGAGCATATTGAGCGGACGGGAGTTCACTCCGGGGACAGTATTTCCGTGTATCCCGCTCCTACCATCGGGGACGCCGTGAAAGAAAAGATTGCGGATTACACTGCGAGACTGGCCAGGGCCCTGCATGTAAAGGGATTGATCAATATTCAGTTTATCGCCATCGGCGAAGAGGTGTATGTCATCGAGGTCAATCCTCGCTCCTCCAGAACGGTGCCCTATATCAGCAAGGTGACAGGGATTCCCATTGTGGATCTGGCCACGGAGGTCATCATCGGCAGAACCATAAGAGAACTGGGGTACATTCCAGGTCTACAGCCAGAGGCGGAGTATTATGCCGTCAAAATTCCAGTGTTCTCCTTTGAGAAGATACGAGGTGCGGAGATTAGCCTGGGACCGGAGATGAAGTCCACCGGGGAATGTCTGGGGATTGCAAAGGATTTCAATGAGGCTCTCTACAAGGCGTTTTTGGGTGCGGGAGTGAACCTTCCCAAACACAAGAACATAATCATCACAGTAAAAGATGCGGACAAGCATGAGGTCATTGAAATCGGCAGGCGCTTTGAGAAGTTGGGCTATACCATCTATGCCACCAAGAGCACAGCTGCGGCATTAAACGAGGCGGGCGTGAAAGCCAGGAAAGTGAACAAAATTTCCCAGGAGTCCCCCACGGTTATGGATCTGATACTAGGACACAAAATCGATCTGGTCATTGATACCCCCACCCAGGGGCGGGACAAGAGCAGGGACGGTTTCCTGATCCGCCGTATCGCCATTGAGACCGGGGTCAACTGTATCACAGCCATGGACACGGCGAAGGCGCTGGTCACAAGTCTGGAGAACGCAAGTAAAAGGCTCACGCTGGTAGATGTGGCGCAGTTGTAAGAGGACATCATGTTAATAGAGTCTGTTTGATTAGAAATGCAAATATAATAACAGGCTTAAAGGGGAACTTACCTATGAGAAAAATATACCTTCCCAAGATAGGCGCACGCATCATTAAATCCGGCGTGGCTGTTCTACTCTGCTTTCTGATTTACCAAATCAATTGCCGCAGTGGTATTCTATTCTATATAGCACTGGCGGCACTGCAATGTATGCAGCCGGACCGCATCAGCAGTAAATCTATAGCAAAACAGCGAATCTGCGGTACTTTTATCGGTGCCCTATATGGTCTGCTGACGATCTTACTGCAGTATAAATTTCTATTGCCACTGCAACTCCCCTATGCCTGTTATTGCGCCGTTGTGGCACTATGCGTTATGGCTTCCCTGTATACGGCTGTAGTATTAAAATTGCAAAGTGCGGCTTATTTTTCCTGTGTGGTGTACCTCAGCATCACCATGGTACATATCGGAGACGAAAATCCTTGCCTGTTTGTAGTAAATCGTGTGGTGGACACTCTACTGGGAGTTGGCATTGGTATGCTGGTCAACTGTTTTCAGTTGCCCCGTCATAGACAAAAGGATACTCTTTTCGTGACAGGGCTGGATGAAGTACTTCTAACACGAGACTCTCATCTATCAGATTTCAGCCGGGTAGAGTTAAACAGAATGTTAGAAGAAGGACTCCCTTTCACTATTATGACTATGCGCACACCTGCCTCCTTTTTAGAGGCTACACAGGGCATTCGTCTGAGGTTCCCAGTGATCCTGATGGACGGAGCCGTTATTTACGATCCCTTAAAAAACAGTTATCCTTATAAATGTGAAATGTCCTATGGACAGGCATCAGAAATCGTGCATGCGTTGCAATCCATAGGGTTGGAAAGTTTTCAGAACGTTGTTGATAATGATAATGTTTTTATCTATTTTCAACAGCTAAACAATCCAGGAGCATGCCAAATTTATGAACAACTGCGCCGTTCCCCTTATAGAAATTATATCCAGCATCCCCTGCCTGAAGGGGAACCCGTAGTCTACATCATGGCTGTGGATCTGACAGAAAAAATAGAGGCCGCCTATCAAACACTGACAGTCCGAAAGGATGCTACACAGTATAAGTTCCTGTGCTATTCCTCCCAAGACTACCCTGGCTATACCTACCTTAAAATCTACCACAAAGACGCAACTAAAACAAAAGCGCTGAAACATCTGAAAACCATGACAGATTTTCAAAAGACCTACACCTTCGGTACCATTCCTGGCATATATGATGAATCGGTAGAGCGGCTTCCGGCAGACGATGTCGTAAAACTGCTAAAAAGGCGCTACGAACCACTGATATGGCAACGCCACATTTAATACTGCTACTTGATATTTCATGTCGATGCAAGAAGCAATCAGAATCAAAATTACTTCTGTGAGCCAGAGTTATCACTTCTGGCTCACAATCTTTATTCATGTTTCGCACTTATATTTTTCATACACAAGACTAGTTCACCATTCTCTTTCAGAATTCCCATATGGTACAGCACCTGTACGCAGTCTGCGTATCCTTGGATATAAGCACGCTTCTCCTGGGCGGATGCAAAGTCCTCCAGGCACTCCTTCATTTCTTCCGCTTTTTCCCGCTGTCCTTCAGATAAAGTTTCCAGAAATGCCTCCCATTCCTGCTCGGTTTCCTTCCATGCTTCCAGCGCTTTAACATATTCCGGGGTGCGCACATAGCTTTCCCTGTTTATATTTTCTCCATTTAAGCTGCCTAAAAACTGTGAAACCTTTAACCATACATCACTCATAATGAAAATCTCCTTTGCCATATCTTTCTGTATCCAGTATTCCCCATTTCCATAAATATCTCTCCCCCTGTTTTACTGCACTTCATCTTTAGAAGTATATTATCACTCCATTTCGGTAAAATCAATTCATATACTTCATCTTTAGAAGGGAAGACTGTTTATGAAAATTTACTGGAACGGTACATCTAAAAACATCATAGGCCCGAAAGTAAAACAGCTCCGAACAGCCCAAGGGCTTTCCCAGGCCGCCCTTGCAGGCAGGCTCCAGCTCCTCGGCATGGAGTGCAGCGACCTGACAATCCTGCGTATCGAACAGGGCAGCCGCTTTGTCCCGGACTATGAAGTGGCGATCCTTTCTGAATATTTTAACATATCCACGGACGAACTGCTTGGGAAAGGGGAGCCAGGACAGTAAATATATCCTACAGGCTCCCCTTTATCTTGCCACTTGAATATCTTCTGAGACTGCAAGATGCCGCCTGTTTAAACTTACTCTCTGAAAAATTCTTCGTATTCACACTGATATATTTGAGCAAGAGCCATAATCATATCCACAGGATGCCCTTGGTGCCGTCGGGGAAATCTATAAAGAAGTCCACGTCCGCCAGCATGAACGGATGGAGCGGGTGGCGGAACATCTTCCGGACGGGGTACACCTTAAGCCCTGTCTTCCTGGAGAAGATCTCCGCAACAAGGTCTTCCAGGCGGTGCACCACTTCCTTTGCCACCCAGTTGTCTTCCTCCTCGTCCACTACCGGCTGTATGCCCAGCTTGTCATAGTACAGGTCGCGCTTCGTACTAAACGGCGACATTCCCATGATGGCTGCGGCGTCACTCCCCCCGATTCCTTTGCGGCGGAAGGAAAGCCAGTCCTCCCTGCTTAAGTTTTCCGTGTCAACAAACACCTCTGCCTTATAATTCATATCCAGTCCCATATTTTTCCTCGCTTCCTGCCGCCTGCTGCGGCTGTGTACTTTGGACAGAAAATGGGTTCTGGTGGGTGGCTCCCTGCTTATGGTCTGCCACCCGTCCGGATTGAATTGCACACAGTGCAGCCAGGCAACGCGGCCGGGGAGGGCGCAGGAGACGGTGATGGGAGGTATGTGTAGATTTAGAATAGGACAACTATTAACAAGCATAGATTGTATAGAATATACAGATGGAGGAAATATGGACAATCAGCAGACCAATCTATTATGCCAGACTGACATTCAGACAGTTGACATCCAAAATCTGGTTGACATCAGCGATGTCAAAATAGACACCACTATGAAAAAGACGGACAGAATACAAAATTTTATCAGGGATATTAAAAATCCTTATTGTTTCCGATGCAAAAATACTGTTGTGAAGGTTTCTTTTTGCAGCGAAGGCGGATCTTTTCAGGAACTGCTTCAGGATTATTTTAGTACCCTGTCTCATTGCGAATAATCTGAAATCCTTGCTTTTGCGCCTTTTATTATATATGATAGAGGGGAAGCAATGTGCATTTATATTTTTAGGTTATTCTGAATTTGTTTTTGGAAAGGATGAATGATCATGAATGTAAATGACGAACTAAAAGAATGGATGGCGGCAGATTACACCCGCCTTTCAAAGGAGGATGGTGATAAAGAAGAAAGCGACAGCATCAATAACCAAAAGGCTTTGATTCAGCACTATACCGAAAGCCACCCTGAATTATGCCTGGTAAGGCACTATTCCGATGACGGGTATACAGGGGTAAATTTTAACCGGCCTGGTTTTCAGAATATGCTTGAAGGTATCAAAGAAGGACAAATCAACTGTATCATTGTTAAAGACCTGTCACGATTCGGACGCAATTACATAGAGGTCGGACGTTATATAGAACGAATCTTCCCGACTCTTGGCATCCGTTTCATTGCAATCAATGATAATTATGACAGTCTTTACAACAACTCATCTTCTGACCAGCTCCTTCTGCCGTTCAAGAATTTAATCAATGATGCTTATAGCCGGGATATATCAGTAAAGGTGCGCTCCAATCTGGATGTAAAGCGCAGGCAGGGTGATTTTGTAAGCCCCTCTGTCCCCTATGGGTACAAGCGTTTGGAAACGGACAAAAATAAGCTTGCCATAGATGAGCCTGCCGCCAATATTGTCAGGCTCATTTTTGCAAAAAGAATTGAAGGTCAGAGCAACCAGCAGATTGCAGCTTTATTAAACCAGATGAAGGTGCCCACACCCATCAGGTACAAACAGGAAAGCGGCAGCCACGCAAAAACTGCTTTCCAGGTCTACAGCACACCGAAGTGGTATGGTACTACAGTAAGGCGTATCCTTGAAAATGAAATATATACTGGTACGATGGTTCAGGGAAAGACCTACCGGCCCAATTACAAGATCCGAAAACCTGTCGCAAGACCGCAGAAAGACTGGTTCCGCAAGGAAGGTACTCACGAAGCTATTATCAGCCGAAATGATTTTGATCTGGTTCACAACATACTGGATACAGATACGCACCAGTCCGCCGGACAGGAAACGATTTATCCCTTCTCGGGCATTGTATACTGCGGCAACTGCCATCAGAGCTGCAACCGCAAGCAGACGGTAAAGAAAAACAAAAGCTATTTCTATTATGGCTGCTATCTTTCCAACCATACTACATGCTGCAAAGGATTCTGTATCAATGAGTCCTATCTGGAACAGACTGTGTTAAGCACGTTACGTCAATACATAAATGACCTGACTGATATGGAGCAGATGCTTTCCCACCTGGAAAACATTCCCATCCAGCAGACCGAAGTAAAGACATTGACACAGGAAATCCAACATGCGGAAGTCTCTTTGCAAAAATACCAGCAGCTCCTTTCCTCCCTTTATGAGGATTACCATGAAGGCTTGCTAAACAAGGATGAATACCTGGACTTAAAGGAATCATATCAGGAGCAGGTAAATGAACTGTCAGCGGCATTGGACAACATGACCACACAGCAGGATGGACTGACTGCCGCATTCAAGGCAGATACATCCCATATAGACGAGTTCCGAAAATATATGGAATCTCCCGTCCTCAACCGCAAAATGCTGATATCTATGGTAAAAAAGATATACATTTATCCCAAAAACCGCATACACATTGTTTTTCGGTTCCCAGATGAGTTTGAAAAGCTGCTGCATTTCCTGCCAGACGCTGTTTCCGATAAGCTCATAGCAAGGGAGGTGTAGACGGATGCCGCATAAAAGAACAGGCAGAATTGCTGATACAGCCGCCATGAACGCTTTTGGTACTGCTCCTGATGTTTACCCAACCGGATTATACCTGCGCATATCAGGGGAGGAAGCTGCAAAGGGAGAAAAACTGAATAACCAAAGGGACTTGCTGTTAAGCTTTGTAAAAACTAAAACAGAATTAAAAATTGTGGATATTTACTCTGATAACGGAGAAACCGGAACGAATTTTGACCGTCCTGAATGGAACCGTTTGATGGAGGATGTAAAAAAGAAACGTATCTCATGTATTGTGGTAAAAGACTTGTCACGTTTTGGAAGGAACTATATAGAAACCGGAAATTACCTTGAAATGGTGTTTCCTGTCTTAAAAGTCCGCTTTATAGCGGTCAATGACAACTATGACTCAGAACAGTTGGAAAGCAGTGCCCTTCAGCCGTTAGACACCATGATCAAAGGCATCGTGAATGAAGCCTATGCAAAAGACATCTCCCGCAAGATATTTACTGCAAAAGAAATCCAACGGAAAAACGGACTATATTACGGGAATGTGCCACCTTATGGCTACTGCAAAGAGCCGGCTGACCCACACCACCTGATTGTCAATCAGGAAACAGCACCTACAGTACGGCAGATTTTTCAATGGAAACTTGAAGGTATGGGAAATTTTCAAATTGCCCGGCTCTTGAATGAAAGCAATATTGCAGCACCAATGCGTTATCAGTTTCTGGCAGGCGCTGTAAAAGCTCCGCGTTACGAAAACAGCATCTGGCAGGGCGTTACCGTTAAAGTCATCCTAAGCAACCGCACTTATACCGGGGATCTGGCAATGGGGAAAAAGAGGAAAAACCTCTCTAAAAACCTTACCAAAATCAAGAATATCCCTTATGAGGACTGGATAATAACGGAAAATACCCATGAGGCCATCATAAGCCGTGAAATATTCTTTGAGGTCCAGCGTATTTGTATGCAGGAGCTGGAAAAAAACAGGGCAAGCCGTTACTGTCATTCAGATATTGATTCGCCGGATGATATTTTTGCCGGATTGGTTTACAGCGGGAACACAGGACTCAAGATGTACCGCACACGGAACTATTATGAAAAGCATGGCATGAAATATCGTTATACCACTATTTCACAAAGGGATGCGGACTACTCAAAATGTTCAATCATCAGCATCAAAGAGGAACAAATACAGGAAACTCTTGTCTGCCTTCTGAAAAAGCAGATGGAATTGGCATTAGAACTGAATGATTACCTTGCAACGGTACAGGAACATAAGACATTTCTTAACAGAAAGGAGGCTTTGGAAAAACAAATCAAAGAACTTGCCGCAAGGCATAAAGAACTTACTTCTATGCAGTCAGATTTATACCTGCATTATTCGGAAGGGTCACTTGCCCGTGAAAAATATCTTGCGCAAAAGGAAGAATACAGACTGGAAAGGCTTTCATCAGAAAGCCGTCTGGCAGAACTGAAATCCACCCTTGAACGCTTGAAAGTGCGCTTTTCCCCACATAACCCATACATCCGGCTTCTATTGGAATTCTACGAAGGCGATTTCTTGTCAAAGGATCTTTTACATAGGTTAGTTGACAAAATTTATGTCTACGATTCCAAAACACTTGAAGTTGTCTTCAAATATCGGGATGAAATAGAACCTATACTCAAGTTCCGGGAAAGCGGGGTGCTGCAATGAAAAGCAATCATCTTTACGAAAATTTTATGGGGGACAATATCCTTGCCTGCTATCTGAGGGTATCCGATGAAGATTTTGACTTGAAGCAGAATGTCCTGAAGGATGAAAGCACCAGCATCAGTGCCCAGCGGCGGCTGATACACAGCTATATTGAATCAAAGCCTGAGCTGAGGCAGATGAACATAAGGGAATTTCTGGATGATGGTTATTCCGGTACAAATTTTGAACGGCCTGCAATTCAGGAAATTTTTCAACTGGTGTCCGAGGGCAGGATAGGTGGCATTATTGTAAAGGACATGTCACGGTTTGGACGGAACTATATCGAAACTGGCTGTTATATTGAACAGGTTTTTCCTTTAATAGGAATACGCTTCATAGCCATCAATGATTCCTTTGACAGCTCAGAGTATATTGGTAATACACCCGGACTTGAAATGGCGTTCAAAAATGTAATTTATGACTATTACAGCAAGGATCTGTCATCCAAAGTAAAGAGCATCAAGAAGATACAACAGAAACGCGGGGACTTTGTAGCAGCAAAACCGCCATACGGATATATTATTTCCCGTGGCGGCGATGGCCGGCACTGTGACCGGCACAAGCTGGAGGTTGATCCTGAATCTGCAGAAGTTGTAAAAGACATATTTCGCCTGACGCTTTCTGGATGGAAGCCAGTTAAGATTGCACAATGGTTAAATGAACTTCTTATTCCTACCCCTGCACAGAGGTTGCACAAACTTTACGGCTTTCAATGCGGCGGTTTCACAGAAGACCAACTGAGGTCTCAATTTTGGAAGCCAGGACAGGTCACAAAAATCCTTCAGGATGAGACCATGACGGGAGCGACCGTCAATAACCGCGTTCAGGTAAAAGGAGTGGGCAGTAGAAAGTTCAAGCGGCAGAAAACGGAAAACCATGTGATTGTCAGGGATACCCATGAAGCTATTATTGACAGGGATACATTCCTTCAGGCAGCTGATATTATCCGCAATCGCAAGACTGTACGCACTGACAACCGGCAAAAGAATGAAAACCTGTTTTACCAGAAGATTTACTGCGGTCATTGTGGTTGCAGGCTGAAACATGAAGTACATACACGTCATTCCCGTATTGATGCGATTTATTATTGTCCCCATGCAAGACCTTCAGGCGGCGGTACATGCAGCTTACATTCCATAAAGGACGAATTACTAAAAGAACAGGTGCTTCGCCCGCTGCAGGTTCAGGTTCAGCTTATTTTGGACAAACAGATGCCTCTCCCAAAGTCTGACAAAGAAAAGCTTCAGAGCAGACTGCGGGCAATTTCACGGCTGCTGGAACAGAATAAGGGGAAAGTTCCCCGCCTCTACGAGGAATTCAGAACGGGGAACATAAGCCGGGAACAATTTGTCAAACAAAAAGATGCTATATCATCTGCAAACAATGAGCTTGACTCGGAAAGGGGTGAAATAGAAGAAAAATTATACACCATAGAATCCGCACAGAAAAAAACTGAGTCAGAGTCGCTTCTGGAAATAACCAGACTAAAAACCCTAACTCAGAATGCTGTTGATCTATTTGTAAGTAAAGTCGTTGTAAATTCTCCGAATTCCATTGAAATCACTTGGAAGTCAAAGGATTTATTTGATGAAATTTACAATAGGAATGCCTAAAAATCAGCATTCCTATCGAAAAATGAATGATATACAAAAGATTGTAACTATAAACCGGTTTGTCTGTCTGAAACACAATACTCGACGATCACGATCGGGACCGATGTCTTTTTGAGCAGATAATAACTACTGTTATCTTTTGCCACGCGCTCTTTCTTGGGTTTTAATGTCGTGATCAGCTGCCTCTGCATGATCTCCGCCGCGTTTTTGCTGCTGACGGAATCCTTGTAGTAGAACACCTGGACACCGCTTACGGAGGAGTCCGGATAGCTGTTCTGATGTATGCTGACTGCGAGCACTGGCTTTGCCTCCTCGATGATGGCAAGGCGGTTTTTCATATCCCGGACCTTTTTGTTAGAATCCGTCTCTTTGTACAATCCGTTATCATCTGTCCTTGTCATGACGACATTGATGCCGTTTTCCCTGAGATTGCGTTCCACCTTTAGGGCGATCGCGAGATTGATATCTTTCTCCAGTGCATTGTTGATACCGATCTTGCCAGGATCGATCCCGCCATGTCCGGCATCTACTACAATCGTGATCTCATCGCCATTTTTCTGGAATGCCTTTTTTTCTGTCTCCTCTATCGTACTCACAAACTGCGCGGACTCCCTCGCCAGCAGGATCATAGCCAGCACCAGCAGAAGAGTCAGGACTTTCGTTGCCTTTTTGTTTCGATCTGCATTCATTCCTCATACCTATACCCCAAATACCGTTGCTATATTGTATGAGGCGCGATCCCGTTTCATCACTGAATTTATTTTGCATAATATATTTTGCAGTTCTCTGCCCATCTGTAGTCACTATGCTATATTCAATTTGTCATTATTATAAAAAATACACAAAATTGCACTACTTTAGTTCGATTATCCAACAAATATTTGACAATTTTGACAAATATAGTTATACTGTAATCAAAAAATTCGAGAGGGGATATTTATGGATCTGGGAGTATTGAAAAATGAAGAGCGGCGTATGAATTTGATCATGTTCCTGTTTATGACAGCCATACCGATCGTCGCCGTCATCTATGTTGTTCTGTTCAACGGAGGCAAGGCGCGGGATACCATTGCACTGGTCATGACGGGAGTCAGTATACTCGTCAGGCTGCTGCAGAAACCACTCGGCAGATCTGCCAAATACCTTTATGTCTCAATTCTGCCTGTCATCGGCGCCGTGACGATCGTCGTTGGAACCCCCGCATGCTTTGGCGCGATGGTGGAAGCCTATTTTCTGGTTCTGTTCCTGTCTGTGCCTTACTATGATCTGTCCGTGATCAAAGCATGTGCAGCTGCCACTCTGATCACTAATATCGGCGCAATGATATTATTTCCCAGTGCATATTTTGCCATGTATACGCTTTCTATCTGGATCTTTATATGGATGGTGTACACGCTTGCCATCATCGTGGCAGTATTTATCGTATGCAGGGCCCGCACGCTGTTTGCAGACGTGGAAAAAAAGGAAAACGAAGTGGAAGGCATGCTCGAGAATGTCAGAACTGCATTTGAGGGACTGCAGCATTCCTCCTCAAGGATCAATGATGCGCTGCAGGACTTTGGCAAGATAACAACCGACATCGCAGCATCCACAGAAGAAATCTCAAACAGCGCGGACCTTCAGATCGGTCAGGTCAAAGGAAGCATTGAGATATTCAATGACTTGAACAACAAGATCATAAACTCAGAGGACCGCGTTGCCCAGACAGTAGAAAATATGCTGCAGTTAAAGGATAAGAACGACAACGGGATCAAGGCGATCGAACAGCTTTCCCTCAAATTCGGCGAAAACATAGAATCCACTAAGGTGGCATCGGAAGGTATCGCTGTGCTCGCGCAGAAATCGAGCTCCATCGTTGAGATCATCGAAAGCATCAGCCAGATCGCAAAGCAGACCAACCTCCTTGCCCTGAATGCCGCAATCGAAGCTGCCAGAGCCGGAGAAGCCGGAAAAGGGTTTGCCGTGGTCGCAGATGAGATCAACTCCCTGTCCGCAGAATCTGCATCGGCAACCCAGAAGATCGACACGATCCTCAAAGATGTCATTGCAAGCGTGGCAGATATCAACAAGGTGATCGACAACAACACGGCCATCGCCATGAAATCCAGCGAACAGCTCGCTGACACCGTGAAGATCTTTGAGACGATGCTCAACTCATCCGAGGAAGTGATCTCTGTGACAAATCTGTTGAAGGACGATCTCGATAATATCGTTTCCATCAAGGACAGGCTGCTGGAGGCGATGCAGAGCGTAGAGGATATCTCCCAACAGTCTGTGCAGAACACCACCGACATCAGCGCATCCACTGAGGAACAGGCAGCCGGGATAGAAAACATCATAAAATATATGGAAAACGTGCAGAACAATATGGACCAGCTGGCTTCTGTCCTGAATGCAGGCACCAAAACAAGTTAGACCGCGCTATCTTGCGATAATGCGGCCAAGAAGACAGCTAAGCATAAAAGCAGCGATGTCTGCAGCGACAATGGTCGAACCGACCGGTGTCGAGAAAAGTATGGACAGTATGATCCCTGTGAGCGCACAGATGACGGATATGACTGCAGCGTAGATCACCACACCCTTAAAATTCTGTATCACACGCATTGCAGACAATGCCGGAAAGATCACAAGGGCTGAGATCAGAAGAGAACCGACAAGATTCATCGCGAGCACGATGATCACTGCTGTGATCACAGCGATCAGATTGTTGTACAAATCTGCCCTCAGCCCTGTCGCTCTGGCAAAGTTTTCATCAAATGTGACCGCAAAGATTCGGTTATACAAAAAGATAAATACAGCAGCCACGATCGCCGACATGACCACACACAGCCATACCTCCGCCTTCGTGAGTGTCAGGATCGAGGTCGAACCAAAGAGCGTGCTGCACACGTCCCCGGAAATGTTTGCCGATGTGGAAAAAAGATTCATCACAAGATACCCGACTGCAAGTGATCCGACAGAGAGCATGGCGATCGCTGCGTCGCCGTGTATCCTTGGATTCTGCCCGGTTCTGAGGATCAATATCGCCGCGATGACCGTCACAGGCATTACCACGACCGATGTACTGCCAAGATCGATGAGTGTCGCGACCGCCAGTGCACCAAATGCCACATGTGACAGACCGTCTCCAATATAGGAAAACCGCTTTAGCACCAGCGTGACGCCAAGCAGCGATGAACACAGGGCGATCAGCGTACCGACGATCAGTGCGTACCGCACAAAAGGATACGATAAATAAAATTGTAATGTCGAAATCATGCTCCTCCTCCTCTCTACTGCTGTTCCTCCATCGCGCCGAGCTCTTTCCAGAAATCACTTCTGACATATTCTTTCGTTGTTCCGACAAACGACTTTTCCTTTTCCACATGCAGGATACGGTCCGCATACTTTACCGCGGCGTGTATGTCATGGGAAACCATGATGATCGTCAGCCCATCGCGGTTTAATTCTTTGATCAGCTGATAAAATTCCACTGTGACTCTGGGGTCCAAACCTGTCACCGGCTCGTCAAGCACCAGAAGCTTTGACGATGCGCACAGCGCTCTTGCCAGCAGCACACGCTGCTGCTGCCCTCCCGACAGATCGCGGTAACACTCCTTTTTCAGGTTCCAGATATCCATGCGTTTCATGTTTTGCTCCGCAAGCTGTTTCTGTGTCCTGCCAAAAAACGGCTTCCACCCACATTTAGGAAGTGTTCCGGACAATACGATCTCCCACACAGACGCCGGAAAATCCTTTTGGACAAATGTCTGCTGCGGCAGATAACCTATTTCATGGGCTTCCAGTCCGTCACCGTATCGTATATTTCCTCCCATCAACGGTGTAAGCCCCAGCAGTGTCTTCATAAGCGTACTTTTTCCCGCCCCGTTTTCCCCCACGATACACAGATAATCTCCTTTTTCAACCAAAAAGCTGATGTGTTCTGCCACAGGTGTCCCCTCGTAACCCAATATGAGATTTTCACATTCAATATAGGACATTCTACTGACCTCCTAACTCCTTTTCGCCCACCCTGCCGGGCACTCCGATCAGGATGGTGATAACGCCCGCCGCAGGACCTTTAGATTTGCCTCCATCACATTCAGATAATTAAGCCCCGCCCTGATATCTCTCTGTGAGACAGACTGCATCGAATTCAGAACAAGGATCTGCTGATGCCCTGTCTTCGTGTTCTCGATGATGACCTGCGCCAGCCTGTCATCCGAACCGTCAAGCACAATGACAGCCCCCAGTCCCAGCGCATCCAGCTTACTTATGAGGAACGCCACGGTCCCAAAACCTGCCTCTGTCTCTGCACTGCATCCATCAAAAGCCGCATAGTAATCAAGTCCGTAATCCTCCACAAAATACCGAAACGGAAACCTGTCTGCAAAGAGCAGTGTATTACCGCTGCTTTTCCGGACTGTCTCTGTATACTGTGTGTCGAGCGCGTTCAGCTCCGCAACATATCTGTCGCTATTCCTTCTATATAATTCTGCATGGTCACTGTCCATCCCCGTCAGCTCCGCCGCGATGTGCTCCACGATCAGCTTTGCATTTCGGATCGAAAGCCAGACATGCTCGTCATACTCATGTTCATCGTGTCCGTGGGCGTCATGCCCATGGGCACCATCGCCATCATTTCCCTCCACATGTTCCTCCTCAACAAGTCTTTCACTGACTACTTCCATCATATTGATGACGCGCATATCCGGATTGACCGCCTCTTTCAGCGCATCGTCAACCCAGCCGTCGGACTCCCCACCCACATAGATGAACAGGTCACAGTCCGAAACCCTCGTGATATCCAGCACTGACGGCTGAAAATTGTGGAGGTCGCCGCCCTTGTCCATGAGCAATGTCACCGAGACATTTTCCTCGTTGCCCTGAATGAGATTTATTGTCCAATCATACTGCGGAAACGTTGTGCAGACGATCTGTAACCTGTTATCGTCCGTCAGAGGCGAAGCGTTCTGGGCACATCCAGTCAGCAGACACAGATAGAATATGGCCAACATTATTGTTAATGATATTTTTTTCATCAGTCCAACCTCTTGTCAAAATTGCAACTCATTTGCATTTTACAATTATATACGTCTGCTTCCATAATGTCAAGAAAATTTTTACATCACCGCCTGTGACGTTTTTTCAAGGCAAGCGAGTAGGGGAATGACCTTCTCCACTACTCGCACGCCAGGCACCCTTCTGCTTTTGCTGACATTCTTCCTCTGGGTTCCTGTGTGCAATCGAGCAGGGAAGAGCCATCTTCACTTCTCGTGCGCCGGGCACCCTTCTGCTTTTGCTGAC